>NZ_SKOG01000246.1 GCF_007120195.1 Aquisalimonas sp. | reverse complement strand
ATCCGTGACACGGGTCGTGATCGGGTGGTCCTCAAATGGAGGCCCCGAGAGAAACGGCAGGTTGCCCAGGACGGTGATGGTGAATGAGCCATCTTCTATGCCACCGTTCGCATCGACTCCGCCGTTGTCCACCGTCTCCCCATCGGGTAAATCTGGTAAGTCTTGTGGATCGGAGAGTCCACGGTCTTCATCACTGTCGCTTCCGTTTTCCGCATCGGTATCGGTGACACTAATGCAGCCGGTGAGCACGTATATCGCAACAGCGGCCACGCTCCATCGCAACGCCAGGGGCAAGTTCGTCATCTCCATGACTCCTCTTGTTTGCTCATCAGCTTAGCACGGCGCACTGGGTCGTCCGAGCACAGGCGTGCGGCCGGTGGATACGCTCCCTCGGCGGGCAGCACGGTCGAGCGAGCCGGCCGTGTTCCGGATCCAGGGGCCCCGGGTCAGGCTTCGATCCGGTAAACGCGCTGCGCCGTACCCCGAAACAGCGCCGCTCGTTCCGCATCCGAGAACCCGGCGGTGATCCGCTTGAAGCTGTTGTAGAGGACGCCGTAGGAGACGCTGGCCCGGTCAACCGGGAAGTTGCTCTCGAACATGCAGCGGTCAGGACCAAAGCAGTCGATGGTGTGCAGGTACCAATCCCGTGTGGCGTTCGCCAAGGTGACCGAATCAGGTGGTGTGTCGGCCTTGTGGAAGCCGAAACCGTTGATGGGCATCACCAGCCCGCCCAGCTTGGCCACTACATTGTCACAGCGGGACAGCTCCGCGAGTTCGGTCTTCCAGCGCACAAAAATCTCGTCCCGGCGATCCTTCCAGGGCCCGATCCCAAGGGGCCCACTGAAATGGTTGAGGATGATTGTGGTCTCGGGGAACGCCCGGGCCAGCTCCGTGACCTCGGGAAGCTGATGGTGGTACTGCCAGGCATCGAAACTGAGCCCATGCGGGGCCAGACGCGCAAAACCCCGGCGAAAGTCGTCCCGGCCGTAGAGGCCCGCGGGGGGATTCGTGTGGGAGTTGCGGACTTCGGGGGAGGGATCCCAGCCCGCGGCATGGCGAATACCGCGGAACCTCGCGCTTGCCGCCAGATGGGCCTCAAGGACCCCATCCACCGCCTCCGCGAGCATGAGGTCGGCAAACCCGACGATGCCGGCGCAGACCCGAGTCGGGCCAGACCCACCACGCGCGCCCATGGCGGCGATGCCATCGACGAACTCGGTCTCGCCCACCGGGCGCAGGGCCTCCGGGCCTGAGGCCTTGTACATGGAGTGGCACTCCACGAATACTGTGCTAACGACGTTGTGCCCGCAGTTCAGATCCGCCAGCAGCTCATCGAGCAGGTAGCGAGAGCCTCCGTGGTCCCAAAGATGATGATGGGGATCGCAGATGGCCAGCTCGGGCTCCAGAGGGGCTTCGCGTACCTGATCCAGCCAGCGCTGGTGTTCCGGATCAGTCACTGAGGCCATCACAGGCTCTCCATGTCGGCGATTCCGATAAAACCCGGCCGGGCCGGGCCGAAGTCCGGCTTGCACAGGTTCCCGGTTCAGCGTACGGGTATCCACTGGGTTCGGCCAGACCAGTCCTCAAGCCAAGACCCCCGGCATCACTCCCACGTGCCGCCGCGGCACCGGGGCGTTATCATTTGCGAACGCGGCTGCGGCCTCGGGATTTGTCCGATGCGCGGGAATGCGAACCGGCGCCGGGTTTTCTCGCGAATTCGAGTGCAACATTCTAAGTCATCGGACGCATTGAGAGGCCGTTCCGGTCGCAGGCAGGGAGAAGTCCGAGTGGGTGGCGCAGCAGCGGCGTGCTTGCGCAGGTGATCCAGCCCGTGTTGCACGGTAGAATCGCCAATGTCCGTTGCGTGGACGGGCGGCTGGTCATAGCCCGGGTACTCGTGATGCGAGCGCCTCAGCCTGCGTTCGCGGGCCTTTCAGGAACCGGGCGATCACATCCTTGACTTTGAGCGCCGGGTAATGACGCGGGACGCCGCCCTGGGGTGGCGGCCACTGCGCTTGCGTGCGGACACTGTGCTCGCTCCCGGCGCGTCGGGCCGGTCGCCCGATACGGGCCGTATACAGCATGTGTTGGGATATTTCGGGGGTAGTAGGTGGCTAATTGTACGACACGCACGAGGCATGACCGAGGGTTGGGCGTGGTTGGTGGGCTTGGTGCCACCCGCGGGCGGGGCGGTACCCGATGATGGGTCCCTTTACCAGACTCTATTTGTTTACCCTGAGGTTGGCGGCCCATCGGCATGCGCCGCGGTATCTCGCGGGCCTCAGTTTTGCGGAATCCTCATTCTTCCCGATCCCGCCGGACGTGATGCTGATGCCCATGGCGCTGGCGAGGCCCAATATGGCCATGCGCTTTGCCCTCATCACCACGGTATCCTCGGTGCTGGGCGGGGTGCTCGGCTACGTACTGGGCTTTTTCGCCATGGAATTAGTCGAGCCGGTGATCGTGACGGCAGGCTACGAGGGTGAGCTGCAACGCGCCCGGGAGTGGTTTCTCGCTTACGGGTTCTGGGTGGTGCTGATCGCCGGGTTCTCGCCGATCCCGTACAAGTTGTTCACCATTGCCGCGGGTGGCTTGGCATTGCCGTTGCTGCCGTTTGTGCTGGCATCTTTGGTCGGCCGCGGTAGCCGTTTCTTCCTGGTCGCGGCGCTTGTCGGTTGGGGCGGACCGCGTCTGGAGCCGTATCTAAAGCGTTACATTGACTGGATCGGCTGGGCGACGGTGGCGCTTCTTGTCATTGCGTACTTCGTGCTGATGCACTGATCACTCGGGACAAGAGCGTGTGCATGCGATCTTGCCTGATTGTGTCAGAATGTTTGGCAGGTTTGGCGCACAACAGGTTGAAAGTCGGAAGGATTATGTTTCGCGCTAGCCGAGAACGATGAATGTGCCATGGACCATGGGGCCACCGTGAGAATCCTGCTGCTGCTCGGGGCGATCGTGTTGGCGGGATGCGCCGGCGATCACCTCGCGCCTGTCAGCGATCGCGGGCCGGGCCCAGGGGGCGGCGAGCAGTCTCATTACCAGGTGCGCTCCGGCGATACCCTTCAAGCAATTGCCTGGAATCATGGCCTCGACTATCGGGACCTCGCCGACTGGAACGACCTCGACTCCCCGGATCGTATCCGCGTCGGCCAGCGCCTGCAGCTGCAGGCGCCATCTGGCCGCGAGGACACCTCCCCCCAACCGCCTTCGTCACCCCCACCCGCGGCGCCGGCACCGGAGCAGCCCGCTGCTTCGCCCCCCATTGCCTCGAATGAGCCCGGCGAGAGGCCGACAGGGGATGGGCCGGAGCAGTGGCTCTGGCCAACGGAGGGGGATGTCGTCAAGGAGTTCGCTCGCGATGCGGATGGTAAGCAAGGCATTAACATTGACGGTGAACTCGGTCAGCCCGTTCGCGCCGCCGCGGGAGGCCACGTGGTCTACAGCGGTTCCGGGCTGGTGGGCTACGGCAATTTGGTGATTCTCAAGCACCGTGGCGAATTCCTTACCGCCTACGGCTACAACCGCCGCTTGCTGGTTGAAGAAGGCGACGAGGTTGCCGCCGGCGACAGAATCGCGGAAATGGGCAACGGCGCTGGCAACGACCGCCCCCGACTTCACTTCGAATTGCGACGACAGGGACAACCTGTCGATCCTCTGGAGTATCTCCCCTGAGCCCGCTATACACGGCTTTCGCGCGCCTTTCCAACCATCCGCACGTCTCTTGCCAAGCCTCCCGGGGGTGTTGCCGGATGGTCCGCCAGCGGCGTTGCATGGGCTTTTGCATGGGCATATAGTGGATTTCGGAGGCTGTTCAAAGATCTCCGTGCCCGTCCCCATCAGCGGGAGGGGTCCTGCGGCGACCGGCAGGCATGTGGAGGAGAAAGCATGAGAAAAGAAAGAGTGGCGGAAGCAACGCTCGTCGAGCTAGATGGCGAGGCGGGCGCCGCGACAGAAACCGCTCTGGGCGCGACAGATGAAGTGACGATGGCCATGGACGGCGCCGACGATGAACCGATTCAAACCTCGGAGCCGGAAGCGACCCGTTTCACACCGGGCGACGGAGCGTCGCCGAGCCTTGATGCAACACAGATCTACCTGAACGAAATTGGCTATTCGCCGCTACTGACAGCGGAGGAAGAAGTCTACTACTCCCGCCGGGCGCAGCGTGGCTGCGAGGCGTCGCGGCGGCGGATGATCGAGAGCAACCTGCGGCTGGTGGTGAAGATCGCCAGGCGTTACATGAATCGCGGGCTGGCCTTCCTCGATCTGATTGAGGAGGGCAATCTGGGGCTGATACGGGCGGTGGAGAAATTCGACCCCGAACGCGGGTTCCGCTTCTCGACCTATGCGACGTGGTGGATTCGTCAGACCATTGAGCGGGCAATCATGAACCAGACCCGCACCATTCGTTTGCCGATCCACGTCATCAAGGAAATCAACCAGTGTTTGCGCACCGCGCGAAAGCTCACCCAGACACTGGATCACGAACCATCTGCCGATGAAATCGCGCAGATGCTGCAACGGCCTCTAGCCGACGTTCAGCGCATGTTAGGGCTCAATGAAGGCACCACCTCCGTTGATACCCCTATCGGCAAGGATGCGGATCGAGTACTGCTAGACGCCATCCCCGACGACAACAATCCCGATCCCTCAGCGCTGCTGCAGGATGGCGATGTGCTCAACCACATCGACAACTGGTTGGAGCAGCTCACTGAGAAACAACGCGCGGTGGTGGAGCGGCGTTTCGGCCTGCACGGTCATGAGCGGTGCACGCTGGAGGAAGTCGGCCGGGATATTGGCGTCACCCGGGAGCGGGTGCGACAGATCCAGATCGACGCACTGCGCAAACTGCGGGAAGTCATGGAGCGTGAGGGGTTCTCGCAGGACGCGGTGTTCGGCTGAAGGGATCATTGCCGGCGGGTTACCCGTTGCGGGATGACCAGCCGGCAGTTCAGCTTTCGTTCTCGATCATGAACAATACGGCGGCGACGCGCCGCTGCTCTGCAGCAAGGATATTATACGTGCGGCAGGCTGCCTCGGTGGTCATGACCTCGAGACCCAAACCCGCCTGAATGGCCCGGACCATGAGTCGGCGCTCGGGGAAGGCCTGGTAGCGGCCGGTGCCGATCAGCACGATCTCGGGGCCCAGCTCGATCAGGCTATCCAGGTGCCCCTCCGTCAGCTCGGCGAGTGCTTCTGGCCCCCACGCAGTGTCGATGTGCTCCGGGGTCAGCAGGAGCGTACGGGTGAACACGGTCTCGTTGACCGTAACGGAGCCCACGTCGTACCTGCGAATGCGGTGCGCTGGGCCGATGCTATCCAGAGTCAGTTTCATGTAGAAGACCATAAGGCCTCAGCGGCGCCGGATCAAACCGGCAAGCGCCCGCCGGGCGGTTACGGCACTGTCCGTGCCGAATTGCAATCAATGACTCACTGCCCGCAGGGTTTGCCGAGACATGGCAATCCGCGCGGGAAGGTTAGTACAATGCGCCGGTGCTTCCGGCCGGATGGTGACAAGTGGACGCGGAATTTCCCCGAACCAAACGATTGCCGCCGTATGTCTTCAATATCGTCAATGAATTGAAAGCGGCGGCGCGTGCGCGGGGCGAGGACATCGTCGATTTCGGCATGGGCAATCCCGATCAGCCGACACCACAGCATATCGTGGACAAGCTCGTCGAGGCCGTGCAGCGTCCGGACACGCACCGCTACTCGGTCTCGCGCGGCGTGCCGCGATTGCGCAAGGCGATCTGCCACTGGTATCGGCAGCGCTTCGGGGTCACGCTGGACCCCGAGAGTGAGGCGATTGTCACGATCGGGTCAAAGGAAGGTCTGGCCCACCTGGCACTGGCAACGCTTGATGCGGGGGATACCGTGCTGGTGCCGAACCCCGCCTATCCCATCCACCCCTACGGGGTCGTGATCGCCGGGGGCGATATCCGTCACGTGCCGATGGTGCCGGGGATCGATTTCTTCGCCGAGCTGGAGCGGGCCATCCGCGACAGCTGGCCGCGACCGAAGATGCTCATCCTGAATTTTCCGGGCAATCCCACCGGACAATGCGTCGACCTGCGGTTCTTCGAAAAAGTGGTCGCCGTGTGCCGTGAGCACGGCATCTGGGTCGTCCACGATCTGGCCTACGCCGAAATCGCCTTCGACGGCTACCGGGCACCGTCCATTCTGGAAGTGCCCGGTGCGAAAGACATCGCGGTCGAGAGTTACTCGCTGTCGAAGAGCTACAACATGCCCGGCTGGCGGGTGGGCTTTGTTTGCGGGAACCCGAAATTGATTGCGGCCCTGGCCAGGATGAAGTCGTACCTGGATTACGGTATGTTCACGCCCATCCAGGTGGCGGCCATTACCGCGCTGGAAGGGCCGCAGGATTGCATCGAGGAGATCCGGGAGACGTATCGCCGCCGCCGGGATGTCCTGTGCGACGGGCTGGAGACCGTGGGCTGGCCGGTGCAAAAGCCCATGGCCACGATGTTCGTTTGGGCGCCCATCCCCGATGCATATCGGCCTTTGGGTTCCCTGGAGTTTGCCAAGAAACTGTTACGTGATGCCAAAGTCGCGGTATCGCCAGGGGTGGGTTTTGGCGATTACGGTGATGACCACGTACGCTTCAGCCTGATCGAGAATGAACATCGGACCCGCCAGGCGCTCCGGGGCATTAAGGCGATGCTCCGCCGCGACGCCGAGGCGGGGGAGGTAAGTGTGTGACTGCGGTAAAAGTTGGCATGCTGGGGCTGGGTACCGTTGGGGCCGGGACCATCAACTTGCTCGAACGCAACAATGACGAGATTAACCGGCGCGCCGGACGTGGAATCGAAGTCGTCGTTGCGGCGGCGCGCAATCTTGATCGCCCGCGGGGCTGCTCCACCAAGGGGATCCGCCTGACGACGGACCCATTCGAGGTCGTGAACGACCCGGAAACCGAGATCATTGTCGAGCTCATGGGCGGTTACGAGCCGGCGCGGGAACTGGTGATTCAGGCGCTGAACAACGGCAAGCACGTGGTCACGGCGAACAAGGCGCTGATTGCCCTGTACGGAAACGAGATCTTCTCCCACGCCCGGGATAATGGGGTCACCGTGGCGTTCGAGGCGGCCGTGGCCGGCGGCATCCCCATCATCAAGAGCATCCGCGAGGGGCTCGCCGGCAACCGCATCCAATGGCTCGCGGGCATCATTAACGGCACGGCCAACTTCATCCTCTCGGAGATGTACTACGAGGGGCGCCAGTTCGCCGACGTGCTCGCGGAGGCGCAGCGCCTGGGGTACGCGGAAGCGGACCCGACCTTCGACGTCGAAGGGGTGGACGCGGCGCACAAGCTCACCATCCTTGCATCCATTGCCTTCGGTATTCCGCTGCAGTACGACAGGGTGCATGTGGAAGGGATCACCCATGTGAGCCGGCAAGATGTGGGTTATGCCGAGGAGCTCGGCTACCGCATCAAGCATCTTGGGATCTGCCGACAGACGAGCGAGGGCATCGAGTTGCGGGTACACCCAACCCTGTTGCCGTGGCGTCAGCTCCTCGCCAGTGTCGATGGCGTGATGAATGCCGTCATGGTCATGGGCGATGCCGTGGGGCCGACCCTGTACTATGGCGCCGGCGCTGGAGCGGATGCCACCGCCTCGGCGGTGGTGGCGGACCTCGTCGACGTGGTCAGGGAGTTCCAGCTGGAGCCGGTCAACCGTGTGCCCTATCTGGCATTTCAGTCAACGGCTCTCTCGGATGCCCCGATCCTGTCCATGTCGCAGATCATCACCGCGTACTACATCCGCATGGAGGTACTGGACCAGCCCGGGGTGCTCGCCGATGTCACGCGGATTCTCGGGGACGCCGGCATCAGCATCGAGGCGATCCTGCAAAAGGAGCCGGCCCCCGGGGCCGAGAACGTGCCCGTGATCCTGCTGACGCATCCGGTTCGGGAACGCCAGATGGACATGGCCCAGGAGCGCATCGAGGCCCTGGACGCCGTGCAGGGGCGCATCACTCGCATTCGCCAGGAACAGTTGCGGTAACGCCCGGGCTGGCTCCAGGCGTCAACAACGGATACCTAGTGTCCTGTCCCGCAAATAACGTTACGATTGTCGCGGCCCTGACGGCCCCTGGCGGCGTTGCGCCTCCTCGCCGTAGTCCTCGCTACGCCTCGTCGGCGCGCCGTGCCAGGAACCGTCAGGATCCACGCCAATTTTCGCAACGTATTTACGGGACAGGACACTAGACCAATGCCATTTCGGACCCGCTATACCGGCCTGATCGCGAAGTACGGGGACCGTCTCCCGGTGGGCGATGATGCCCGGCACATCAGCCTCGGGGAGGGGAATACGCCGCTGATTCGCCTGAATCATATCCCCCGGGATCTAGGTCGGGATGTGGACCTGTACGTGAAGTACGAGGGGCTCAACCCCACCGGGTCCTTCAAGGATCGCGGCATGACCGTCGCCGTGACCAAGGCCGTGGAAGAGGGCAGCCAGGCTATCATTTGCGCGTCCACGGGCAACACCTCCGCCTCGGCGGCTGCGTACGCGGCCCGGGCGGGCATCCGGGCCTTCGTGCTCATCCCTGACGGTAAGATCGCCATGGGCAAGCTCGCCCAGGCCATCATGCACGGCGCGGAAGTGCTGCAGATTGCCGGCAATTTCGATGCCGGCATGCGCATTGTCAAGGACATGGCGAATCACGCCCCGGTGACCATCGTCAATTCCATCAACCCCTACCGCTTGCAGGGTCAAAAGACCGCTGCCTTCGAGATCCTCGAGGAGCTGGAACGGGCCCCGGATTACCACTGCCTGCCAGTCGGCAACGCCGGCAACATCACGGCGCACTGGATCGGTTACTGCGAATCCGCGGGGCGGCGCAGTGACCATCTCACCGACGCCTGTTCGTTCTGTCACGGGCAGTGCCGGTACGCCAGCGCCGTGGTCGGCGACCGGCCCACCATGGTGGGCTATCAGGCCAGCGGCTCGGCGCCGTTCCTGCGCGGCGCGATGGTGGATGAGCCGGACACGGTCGCCACGGCGATCCGTATCGGTCACCCCCAGTCCTGGGACTACGCCTGGAGCGCGAGCGAAGAGTCTGGCGGTTGGTTCGACGAGTGCAGCGACGAGGAAATCCTCAAGGCGCAGCGCCGTCTCGCCGCCCGGGAAGGGATTTTTTGTGAGCCTGCCTCCGCGGCCTCCGTGGCCGGTGCCATGCGGGACATCGTCAATGGCAAGATTCCGCAGGGCAGCACCGTCGTGTGCACGCTGACGGGGCACGGCCTCAAGGACCCGGACATCGCCATCCAGCAGTCGGCCGACGCCATCAAGACCATACCGGCGGATCTCGATTCGGTCCGTACGGCCATTCTCGAGCGCCTCGGATAACGTGCGGCTGGCGGTGCGTCCGCCCGGGATACCAAGGGGGTTCAACGCCTGTCCATGCCGCGCCCGGCACTGCACTTGCGAATGCCTGGTCTGCTCGGCCCCTTGCCCGCCGATGCGGTCGAGCTGATTGCCGAGGACAGTGGCCTGTCCGATCTGGCCTGGTTACTCTCAAAAGGACGCCACCAGCGCGCCGACGAGGGTGGACTGCTCCCGCCTGGCTTTGAAGTGCCCGCTGGGCCGGATGGTCTTCCGGCCGGTGCGCTCGGCTTGCTTGGCGACGGCGGAACTCCGGGCCCGCACTACTGGTTCCGGGCGGATCCGGTGCATTTTCTCCCTGACCGGGATAGCCTGCGCATGCTCGGGCCAGAGGCCCTGTCCATCGGCGCCGGTGAGGCACAGTCCCTGACCGCTGCCTTCAACGAGTTTTTCGCGGACGACGGCCTGATGCTCGTCGCGCAGACCCCTGATCACTGGTATCTACGCTGTTCCACGCCGCCCCGGCTGAGCACAGTCCCGTTGCAACGGGCGATTGCAGCGCCGATCGACCAGTCCTTGCCTGGCGGGCCCGACGCGGGGTGGTGGCATGCGCGCATGAACGAGATGCAGATGTTTTTCCACGGGCATTGGGTCAACCAGGAGCGGGAAGCCGCTGGCCGACCGACGATTAACGGCATCTGGCCTTGGGGCGGCGGGCGGCTCTCGGAGTCCAGCCGCAGTCGATGGCACCAGGTCTTCAGTGATGACCCGTTGGTCCTCGGGCTCGCGCGCCTCGCCGGCGCCCGCGCCGATCCCTGGCCGGGCGATGCGCACGCCGTGTTGCGTGCCACGGGGGCCGGTGACGTTCTCGCAGCCGCGCCGCCCCTGCCTGGCGTGAGCGACGGTGTCGCGTTTCGCGCCTGGGAAAATGCCGTACAGGGTCTTGCCAGGGACTGGGCGGGGGAGTTGCGTCGCGCCTTGGATGCGGGGCGCGTGGAGGGGTTGGTCATCGACACCGGCTGCACCGGGCGCTGGATACTCAATCGGCACAGTCGCTGGGCGCTTTGGCGCCGCCCACGTGCGTTCGCCCGGTTCCTTGTTCCCGAATGATGCGCAATCGAACGATCCAGCGGCGGACCCGTGCGGCAGCGGAGCGCGTCGCCTTGCCCGGTGTCCACCCGGTACTCCAGGGGGTGTATGCGGCGCGCGGTGTGCGGTGCCTCGCTGATCTGACCGATGGCCTGGGTGCGCTCGCCGGCACCGACGGTCTGGCCGGGCTCAGCGGTGCCGTGGAACGGCTCGCGAGGGCCATCACCAGTGGCCAGTCGATTCTGGTCGTGGGGGACTTCGACGCCGACGGTGCGTCCAGCTGTGCCCTGGCCGTCCTCGCCATGCGCGCCATGGGGGCGCGGCATGTGGACTATCTGGTGCCGAACCGGTTCGAATTCGGCTACGGGCTGACGCCAGAGATTGTCGGTGAGGCGAAAAGGCGCCAACCCGACCTGCTCGTGACCGTCGACAACGGTGTTTCCAGCGTCGATGGCGTGGCAATGGCCCGGCATCTTGGCATGGGTGTCATCGTCACCGACCATCATCTGCCTCCCGAGCACCTTCCCGACGCCGACGCCCTGGTCAATCCCAATCAGCCGGGGGATGCCTTTCCCAGTAAGCACCTGGCAGGAGTCGGCGTGATCTTCTATGTGCTGGCCGCGCTGCGCCAGCACCTGCGTGCCCAGGGCTGGTTCGCGGGGCGTTGCGAACCCCGCATGGCAGATTATCTGGATCTCGTCGCGTTGGGCACCGTGGCTGATGTGGTGCCGTTGGACCGCAATAACCGCATCCTTGTGGAGCAAGGGTTGCGGCGGATCCGCGCCGATCGCGCTCGGCCGGGAATCAGGGCGCTGCTGGAAATCGCGGGCCGGGATCCTGGCGCCTGCGTGGCTGCAGACCTTGGTTTTGCTGCCGGCCCGCGGCTGAATGCCGCCGGTCGCCTTAAGGATATGGCTATGGGCATTGAGTGCCTGCTGACGGACCATGCTGCCGAGGCTCGCCGTTATGCGCAGCGCCTGGATGCCCTCAACCGGGAACGCCGGGAGATCGAAGGCCGCATGGAGGCCGAAGCCGTCGACGGTGTGGCGGTACTGAGGCGTTCCCTCGAGGCGAAGGACGGGTTGCCTTCGGCGATCTGTGTGACGGACAGCGGTTGGCATCAAGGCGTGGTCGGGATCGTGGCCGCACGGCTGAAGGAGCGCTTTCACCGCCCGGTGGTGGCGTTTGCGCCGGCGGGGGAGGGGGTCCTAAAGGGGTCCGGCCGTTCCATCGACGCCTTGCACCTGCGCGACGCACTCGAGCGCGTCGCCACCGCCCATCCGGGACTGATCCGGCGGTTCGGCGGACATGCCGCAGCTGCGGGGCTGAGTGTCGATGAACAGCGCTTCCCGGCTTTTCGTGAGGCGTTCGAGGCGGTCGTCGGTGAGGCGCTGGCCGACACGGACCTCGCCGGTGTCTGCCTGACCGACGGGGCGTTGCGCAGCGCTGACATGACCCTGGATCTGGCCCAGGCGATCCGGGCCGCGGGCCCCTGGGGCCAGGGTTTCCCGGAGCCACGGTTCGACGGTGTCTTCTCGGTGCTTGGCAGCCGTGTCGTGGGAGATCGGCACCTGAAGCTTCGGTTGCGCCCGGAGGATGGCGGGCCCAGCGTGGACGCAATCGCCTTTCGCGCGGTGGATGCAGGCTGGGTCCACCTCAGGGGCTGGGTCAGAATCGCCTACCGACTCGAGGTGAACCTGTGGCAGGGGCGGGCGTCCCTCCAGCTTGTCGTCGAACACCTGGAAGCGGTTTCAGCAACCGCCGGGTAACCACGAAAGCAACCGCCCGGGCCCGAGCGGATCGCGAAACCGCATCGGCTGCCCGCTTCCGTGCACGCATCGCTTAGGACACGGGCCCCGCACCGCCGGCGCGGTGCGAGGCCTGTGGGAGGAGCCCTGTTTACGGTGGCGGTTAGTCGGCCTCGCGCAGGCCCCAACGTTGCGCGGTGCGCGGCTCTTCCCGGAGCAGCAGTAAATCCGTGAGGATCTGCGTGCTCGCGTCGAGCAGCGTATTTGGCCCGTCCTCGCGCTCCAGTTCATCAACGCTCTCGAGCGGCTCCAGCCCCTGGATCGTGCGATGCTCGTTCGCCTTACGCAGTCTCGCCGCGTTACGTTCCTCGCGCTCCTGCTCCCGCTTATCACGGTTGAGAGACACCTCGGTTGTCTCCCGAGTCTCGCGCATGTGCCTGAACTCATCGATCATGGCCTGGAAGGCATTATCGTCAGCAACACGCTCCTCGTGGCGCTCCTGCAGTAACGGCACCACGTTGGAGAGGTTGTCGATAGGCCTGAAGTCCACCGGGTCAATTTCGTCCCAGGGCAAGGGGTTGTCTGCGGCGCTTTCGCCAATATCGTCCTCGCCGACCGCGGAGGGGAAATAGATATCGGGTTCCACGCCACGCTTCTGGGTGCTGCTGCCAGTCACACGATAGAACTTGGCGATCGTCATCTTCAGGCGACCGGTTTCGGCCGTGGGGTCGTTGCTGAAGCGGTCGAGATCGACCATCGTCTGCACCGTTCCCTTGCCGAACGTCCGCTCGCCGAGGATGATCGCACGCTCGTAATCCTGCAGGGCGCCGGCAAAGATCTCCGAGGCCGATGCGCTCTGACGGTCCACCATCACCGCCAGCGGCCCGTCGTAAGCTGTCTCGCCGTCAACATCGTCCATGACCTCGGTCTGGCCGTCGCTGCGACGGATCTGCACCACTGGACCGCCGTTCATGAACAAGCCCGTCATGTCGACGGCCTCCTGAAGGGAGCCACCGGAGTTGCCACGCAGATCAATGACTAGCCCGTCGATGTTTTCGTCCTCGAGCTCGTCCAACAGGCGCCGGACGTCCCGCGTTGTGCTGCGATAGTCGTCATCGCCCGCCTGGGCTGCGGCGAAATCTGTATAGAACGCCGGGATCTTGATGACGCCGATACGGTGGGTGCCGTCCTCGCGCTCGATCTCACGAACCTCCTTTTGCGCCGCCTGCTCTTCGAGCGCGATTTCGTTACGCTCCAGCGTGACCGTACGGGGTGCGGCATCGGAATCGCCGCCAGGGAGGATGCGCAGGCGCACCTCCGATTCCTTGGGGCCGCGGATGCGGTCGACCACGTCGCGCAGACGCCAGCCGACAACATCAACCATGTCCTCGTCTTCCTCGGCAACACCGATAATGCGGTCGCCGGGTGACAACTCCCCGCTTTGATCTGCCGGGCCTCCCGGCACCAGTTCCACAATCTCCGTGAAGTCGCGGTGCGTCCGGAGCATGGCGCCGATACCTTCCAGCGACAGCTGCATCTGGATGTCGAACTCTTCGGAGTTCCGTGGCGACAGGTAGCTGGTGTGCGGGTCGAACGTCCGGGACCATGCGCCCATGAACGTCTCGAAGATGTCTTCTGCATCCGAGCGCTTCATGTTCTCGGCCACATTGTCGTAGCGGTTGCGCAGCAGCTCCATGGTCTGCTCTTCGTCCTCATCGCCAAGCAGCATGGTCAGGGCGTCGTTCTTGATGCGTTTTCGCCAGAGGCGATCCAGCGCATCGGCGTCCGCCACCCAGTCCTGATCCCGGCGGTTGAGGTCCATGGTCTTGTCGGAGTCAAAATCCAGGCCGCCATCGATGACATGGCGCGCGAAATCCGCCCGTTCAACGGTTCGGCGCTTCAGGCGGTCGTAGATTCTGTACGCCAGCTCCAAGTCGCCTTCCATGAGCATGTCGTCAAGCTCATGGCGATGAGCCTGGAACTCTTCGACATCGTCCTGGGTGAAGTAATACCGGTCCGGGTCCAGCGCATCCAGGTAGGTGTCCAATACCTTTTCGGAGAGTTCATCGTCGATGGGCTGGTGGCGGAAATGCTGGTGTGCCAGCAACCGGGCGATCAGTTGCGCGGTTTCGGCATGGTTGGCGCCGGGCTGAACATATTCATTGTTGTCCAGTGAGTCGGCCGAGATTGCCGGGACGCCGAGAAAAAGCGCCAACGTCATCGCGGATACTGCGAGCCGGTACGTTATAGTCTTAAGCATTGCTTTACCCATGGTTCGAAGACGGGGTACACGATCAGCGCGCCACGCTCTTGATCACCTTTCCTACCCGCCTTTTGACAGCTTAGGCCCATTTCCTATCCGTTCCAATTGCTCCTGCATGCGGCATCCCCGGTGCCGATCGTAGTCGGTTGGGGTCGCACGACGGTCACGCGCGCACAGATCGCTACGTGCGGCAGGTTTGGGCAGGGTCACAGCCCCGCGGCGTCCGCCAGGGACGCTTGGGGCGTAGCAGCGCCATCATGTGCCCGGTGGGGTATCACTCCGGGGTTGAATGGACTGTGGCGACGGCATGGAGTAGTCCGTAAGGCCGCCTGATCGCAGCTTCCCTGCACTGAATGCTTTACCATATCAGGTTCGCTATCCGTCCCGCCAGAAGAAACCCTCCCGCGGGGCTGCTACTCTTCGCGTTTCGCTTGCACCCGATTGCCTGCCTGACCCGGAGGGGCCCCATGGATGTCGGTCGCACGAAGCACCACCGGTTTCAGCTCTGGCAGCTGATCGTGCTGGTGTTCTTGCCCTTCGCGGCGGGCTATTTCCTGTCCTACCTGTTTCGCACCGTGAATGCGGTAATCGCCTCCGATCTCCAGCAGGACATTGGCTTGTCCGCGTCCGACCTCGGACTGCTGACGGCGGCCTATTTTCTTGCGTTCGCCCTGTTTCAGCTGCCGCTGGGTGTGCTGCTGGATCGGTTCGGCCCCCGCCGGGTGGAAGCGGTACTGCTGGGCGTTGCCGCGGGCGGCTCGGCGCTGTTCGCCGTCGGCGAGAGCATGACCGAGCTGAGTATCGGTCGCGCCCTGATCGGACTTGGCGTCTCCGCCTGTCTCATGGCCAGTTTCAAAGCGTTCACCACCTGGTTCCCATCGGAGCGGTTGCCGCTGGTCAACGGCTGCCTATTGGCGTTCGGCGGCCTGGGTGCCATGGCGGCGACCAGCCCGGTGGAAATGCTCCTGGGCTGGGTTGACTGGCGCACCATTTTCCTGGGGTTGGCAGTCGCCTGCGTCGTGGCCGCACTGGCAGTTTGGCTGATCGTGCCGGAAGATCGACAAGAGGGATCTGGAGCCACGTTGCGTGATCAGATTGCGGGCCTGACGGGTGTGCTCAAAAGCGCTTTCTTCTGGCGGGTCGCGCCATTGGCGATGCTGACGCAAGGGGGATCGCTGGCCATCCAGGGGCTCTGGGCCGGGCCCTGGTTGCGCGATGTGGCGGGGATGGATCGACAGTCGGTGGCGGACACGCTGCTGCTGATTGCATTGTCCATGGCGGTGGGTTTCGCCGCCTGGGGGATCATTAG
Source organism: Aquisalimonas sp. (assembly GCF_007120195.1). Lineage (GTDB taxonomy): Bacteria > Pseudomonadota > Gammaproteobacteria > Nitrococcales > Aquisalimonadaceae > Aquisalimonas. The sequence goes on along the minus strand of NZ_SKOG01000246.1, from coordinate 3,681 downwards.
CGATCGTCTCAGCCGGCGGGGGCTCAGGCCCTATCAGGTGTTGGCGCTTGGGGTCGGTCTGTTTCTGGTCTGCAAGCTCTTGCTCGTTGTGCAGCCCGGTGTGGGTGTGGTGCCGCTGTGGATGGCCTTTGGTTTTTTCGGCACCTCTGGCACGCTTGTCTACGCCATGATTTCTCAGGCCTTCCCGGCGTCGCTCTCCGGCAGGGCCAACACGGCCGTGAACCTTGCTGTTTTTGCCGGAGCATTCACGCTTCAGTGGGGAATCGGCTTTGTGATAGGGGTCAGCGCGTTGCCTGATCGGGTAGGCTACGATCCATCAGGCTTTGCGCTGGCGTTCGGCGGTCTGCTGATCGTGCAGATTCTGGCGTTTATCTGGTTTATGCTGCCTATGCGGCGACGGGGAGAACAATAATGCTAGGGTTCTTGGCGTACGGTGCGTTCGCTCCTGTAGAGCAGCCCGAGTTGGAAGTGATCCACCGGGCACCTTCGGCGACGAGGCGTCGCGACGTTCCTCCGTTGCTGTTCGTCCACGGCGCCTATGGCGGTGCGTGGTGCTGGGACGAGCATTTCCTCCCCTGGTTCGCCGCGCACGGGTTTGACGCCTACGCGCTCAGCCTGCGCGGGCATGGCGTGAGCCATGGGCGCGAGCGGTTGCACCAGTCGAGCATCCGTGACTATGTAGCCGATCTGCGGCACGTGGTGGCAGGGATGGAGACGCCCCCCGTCCTGATTGGCCACTCCATGGGGGGCATGGTGGTGCAGAAGTACCTTGAGCAATTTCGGGCTTCAGCAGCCGTGCTCATGGCCTCTGTGCCACCGGGTGGCCTGGGCAACTCCGTTATGCGCCTCACGACGGCGGATCCGCTGTTGCTTGCCCAGCTTTCCATGGTCCAGGGTGGCGCTCGCGACCTGGTCGACAAGGACAATGCCGGCCGCGGCATTCTCTCCGAGGACCTCGACCCCAAGCTGCGGATTGCTTACGGCGCTCGCATGCAGAGCGAATCCCACCGGGCGCTGATGGACATGACGTTCATGGACTTGCCGCGGCGCTGGCGGATGCACCTTCCACCCATGCTGGTGCTTGGAGCGAGCCAGGACTCGCTGTTCTCCATTGACGAGGTCAAGCGCACGGCGCGTACTTACCGCGCCGATCTCCAGATCTACCCGGAGATGGCGCACGCAATGATGCTGGAATCCGGGTGGCCGTTACCGGCTCGGGAAATCCGGGACTGGGTGCTGGCGCGCCGTCACGAGCTGATGGCAGGGTAGGGGGCCGGCCCCCGCAGCAGCCCGGCGCGCGCGATCAGGATGCGGCCGCGGCCGCAGATTGACGTTGGCGCCGCCGAAGCTCCAATGGGATGCGTCCCCGCGGATCGAGCTGGTAATGGCCTGAAAACTCGCTGAATGCCTGCAGCGCATCCTCAATGGAGCGGTCTTCCCGGATCTCGAATGCGTTAATGCCGACACGGGCCATGTAGGCGAGCTGATCCCTAAGGACGTCGCCCACGGCGCGGAGTTCCCCCGGGTAGCCGTGGCGTTCCCGCAACACCCTGGCATGGGAATAACATCGCCCGTCCTTGAACGCCGGGAACTCCAAGGCAATCAGCGGGAGTCGGTCGAGATCCCCGATCAGCGTGTCGAGGCTGATGTCACCGTTGATGCGTACACCGACTTTGCCTTCGTGCTGTACCAGAGCCGCTCGCTCCTCCCGCCAGCGCGCGTGGCTGACGATGATATCGCCGTCCGGGAGTGGTTCGTCGTCGGCCACGTGCTGCCAGTGATCCTCGACGATCGTGCGGTCGCGGATGATCTTACGCATAGGCCGCCTCCTTGAACGGTTTGATGCCGATACGGCGATAGGTATCGAGCAGCGGCTCGTCACCCTCGCGGTGTTCCACGAAGGTGTGCAGTATGGACTCCAGCGTATCCGCCACCTGGTCCTTGGGCACGGCAGGGCCGATGCGATCGCCCATGCCCGCGTCGTTCGAGGATGAGCCCCCGACGGTGATCTGATAGAACTCCTGCCCTCTCTTATCCACGCCGAGGATGCCGATATGGCCCACGTGGTGGTGGCCGCAGGCATTCATGCAGCCGGACATGTTCAGGCGGATATCACCGAGATCATATAGATAATCCAGGTTGTCGAAGCGCTCATTGATGTCCCGGGCGACATCAATGGAACCGGCATTGGCCAAGCTGCAGAAGTCCAGGCCCGGGCAGCAGATCATGTCGGTCATGGTGCCGATATTTGGGGTCGCCAGATTCAGTGCCTTGAGGTCCTGCCATAAGGCATGGAGCTGGTCCTTGCGAATATCCGGAAACACCAGGTTCTGTGTGTGGGTGACCCTGATTTCGCCGAAGCCGTAGCGTTCGGCAAGTTCCGCCACCGCATCCATCTGCACGTCGGTAAGATCGCCCGGAGCCACCGCCGGGGCCTTCAGTGACAGGAAGACGGCCCGGTAGCCGGGTTGCCGGTGGGCTTCCGTATTGTGCCGATACCAGCTGGCGAACGTGCGCTCTGCGTCGAGCTGTGCCTGCAGGTCACCTTCCCCGGCACTGCGGTCATAGACCGGCGGCTGGAAGAAGCCGCTCATGTAGTCCACGTCTTCCGGTTCCAGTGTCAGCTGCGGATCCGTTCGCAGGTGCTGCCACTCGGCTTCGACCCGCTCGCGGAATGCGTCGATTCCCATGGCGCGCACCAGTATTTTGATTCGCGCCTTGTGGATGTTGTCGCGCCGGCCGTTAAGGTTGTACACGCGCAGAATGGCCTCGAGGTACGACAGCAGCTCGCGCACGGGCACGAACTCGCTAATCTGCTCGCCCACGATCGGTGTGCGTCCCAGTCCGCCGCCCACATAGACCGCGAAACCGGTCTCACCCGCGTCGTTGCGCACGAGCTGCAGCCCGATGTCGTGGACGCGGATCGCCGCCCGGTCCTTGTCCGAGGCGCTGACAGCAATTTTGAACTTGCGCGGCAGATAGGAGAATTCCGGATGCAGTGCGGCCCACTGGCGAATCAGCTCGCAGTACGGGCGGGGGTCCGTCAGCTCATCGGCCGCAACCCCCGCGAGGTGATCCGAGGTGATGTTGCGGATGCAGTTGCCACTGGTCTGGATGGCGTGCATCTCAACCTCAGCGAGGTCCGCCAGGATGTCCGGCACGCTCTCCAGGGCCGGCCAATTGTACTGGATGTTCTGGCGGGTCGTGAAATGGCCAAAACCGCGGTCATAGGTGCGGGCAATGTGGGCGAGCACGCGCATCTGCTCGCTATTGAGCAGTCCGTACGGGATCGAGACGCGCAGCATGGGAGCGTGGCGCTGGATGTAGAGCCCATTCATCAGGCGCAGCGGCCGGAATTCCTCGTCGGTCAGCTCCCCGTCAAGGTAGCGCCGCGTTTGGTCCCGGAACTGGTGAACACGTTCATTGACCAGGGTTTGGTCAAAACTGTCGTACCTGTACATAGAATTCTGTGCGTCCTGTGAGGTCCGCGGAATATGGCCGCACCCTAGCAGCGTAGGGTTATGCACAAAAGGAATGTTTCGCTATAAATTAAGGCGAGGCGGTTATTACCAGCGATACTTGCCCCAAAGCTCCGGATTCGCCCAGTAGCGCGGGTTCAGCCAGTCCGGCGTAGTTTTGTAGGTGCCGACATCGAACCCGTAGAGCGTACCCATCCCGTCT
>NZ_SKOG01000078.1 GCF_007120195.1 Aquisalimonas sp. | reverse complement strand
TGCAAGCTCCTTCACGAACTCGGGGCGCTCCGGCCTGGGACCGACGAAGCTCATGTCACCCCGGAAGACGTTGGCGATCTGGGGCAGCTCGTCGATACGCAGAAAACGAATGACATAACCGACCGGGGTGATGCGCTTGTCACCCGGAGTGGCCCAGCGGGCCTTGCCATCTTTTTCCGCATCATTGCGCATGCTGCGGAACTTGCGGATGATAAAGCTCTGCCCTCTCTCCCCCACGCGCCGCTGCTTGTAGAAAATCGGGGTTCCCATGGTGACGAAGATGGCCAGGGCCGCAATCAGCATGATCGGCGCCGTCAGAAGCAGCAGCGCGGCGCTGGCGACCATGTCGAAGATACGTTTGACGCTCTTGCGCAGGCAGTTGCAGCGAAAGCCTTCGCTGAAAATGAGCCAGCTGCTGTTCAGGGAATCCACCCGAATCTGACCGGTTTCGCGTTCGAAAAAATCCGTTAGATGGGTGACACACACGCCGTTAAGCCTGCATTCCAGCAGATCCCCGACGGGGAGGCCGCCGTTGCGGCGATCGCGGACGCCGACAATGATCTCGGTAATCCCATTGCGGCGGACGACGTCCCAGAGGGACTCCTGGTCTTTGCGGTGGATCAATCGCTCGCTGGGGACAGAGTGCTGATCTTCGTTGGCGGGAAGAAAACCCACGACATCCATGCGTCTCGCCGTTGGCTGGGCGCGAATAATCTCCTCGACGCGCGCCGCACGACTCCCCGTACCGATCACCAACAATTGCGAACGCAGCGCCCGCGCGCCCGACCACCGGAAGACAATGAGGCGCTCCACCGAGATGAGGCCAAACGCCGCAGCGATACCCAACGCCCCAGGGACGCCAAGCACCGCCAGGGTGTCGTCCAGCCCCTGCGACAACACGCTGACAACGCCGAACCCAATGCCACCCGCCGCGATCAGCCGCAGCAGGGTCGACCCCCAGCCTTCGATGGAAGACTGGCCGTAAACGCCCATGATGCCCATGGCCAGGAGCATTGACCCGGCAAGCAGAAATGATTCCAAGGCCACGCGCTCCACGCTGCTCACATAGCCAGGGCCACCAGCCCAGACAATAGCGGCGAGGTAGACGGATGCAGCGAGAATCAGCGCTTCCAGGACCGCGATAAACAGAGTGTTCCGCGGCACATAATGGCTAAATAAGCGGATCATGCCCTCAGTCCCCTCTTCTTGTTCCTTCTCCCTACCACCCGGAGGATCGGCCCGGCATCTTTAAATTACGCGCTTGCCCACCACACGCCCCGCGCAGACATGCAGTGTGAGCCACTAGATGACCCTCCAGTTACAAGAGTATACCCGTTTGCCGAAAACAGCGACCCCTTTTGTGAACTGGTTCACAGCTTATAATCAATATGATTGGGGCTTGGGGCAACCGGCCACGCCGCACCGGGTTGCCTGAACACGCCCGGCGCCACCGCCGATTGTGATCAACCGCACACGGCAAACCAAAACCCCCGGCTCGCGTGTACCAAACCCGCGACGAGCCGTGTCATGATGCCGGTTGATGCCGCTTGGCGGGTGCGCGCAAGCCCATGGCTGACACCGGGCGCCCAAGGTCGCGGGGTTTCAGGCGTACTGAAACCCACAACAAGTATATTCCTAAGGTTAGTTGGGCTATGGAAACCCACAAGACGAGAATTCGATCCATGCAATGGGCTCAGATCAGCCTCGCACTGGCCTTGGTGCTTGGCGCAGTCACGACGCCGCTGCCAGCCAACCCAATGGCTTCCCTGCCCGACACGATCGAGGCGGTGCGACCCTCGGTTGTTGGGATCGGCACGTATCAGCGCACGCGCTCGCCGACCACACGCCTGGAAGCCACAGGGTTCGCGATCGCCGATGGCCGTCACGTGGCGACCAACGCCCACGCCCTGTCCGATTCGATTGCAACGGAACAGGGCGAGTACCTGAGCGTGTTTGTCGGCCGTGGCCGGGACGGTGAGGCGCGCCGCGCCGAGCGCGTGGCCGTCGATCGTGACGCGGACCTGGCTATTCTCCGCTTCGACGGCGAGCCGCTGAAGCCCCTGACACTGGGCGATTCAGACGCCGTGCGGGAAGGCGATCTCCTGGCGTTTACAGGATACCCCATTGGCCTGGTCCTCGGACTGTACCCGGCCACCCACCGCGGGATCGTCGCGACCATTACCCCACTGGCGATCCCGGCGGGCCGCGACCGGGACCTGGATGCACGCACGCTGCGACGGCTGCGAAACCGCCCCCCCGGCGTTTTTCAACTCGATGCAACCGCGTATCCTGGAAACAGTGGCAGTCCGCTCTATCACCCCGAATCCGGTCATGTCGTCGGCATCATCAACCGCACTCTGGTCCAGGGCTCAAGGGAGCAAATACTGAGTCACCCAAGCGGCATCTCCTACGCGATCCCCGTTGGACTGCTAAAGGACCTTCTGGAGGAGGCCGACCTGCGATGATCGAGGTAATGCGCCTCCCGATGGCACGGCGACTGATCCACGCAGCGCTCGAAAGGATACTGATACCGATGCAGCCCAATCATGCTGGCTAAACTGAAACTGAAACTCGGACTGGGGGCGCGCATTCACTGCATCCCTGCGAATGGGCAAGGCCGTGACCTGATCGTCGGCGACCTGCACGGCTACCGCCGGACCCTGGACACCGCTTTGAAGAACCTGCGGTTTAATCCGCAGCACGATCGCCTCATTTCCGTCGGTGATCTGGTGGACCGTGGCCCTGACTCCATCGGCTGCCTTCGCCTGCTGCGCGAGCCCTGGTTCCTGGCCGTCATGGGTAACCACGAGGATCTGATGCTGGGCGCGGTGCAGGAGTACACCACGGGCCGGGGCGGCGGTCACCGCTTTGCCGCGCATCATGACAATGGTGGCGACTGGTTGCTGGAAGCCTGGCCTCCCGATGAGGAACTCCAGGAGTTGGTCACCCTGACTCAGGGTCTGCCGCACCTGCTCGTCGTCGGCGAAGGCGACAACCGCTACCACGTGGCGCACGCGGGTCTACCGGACGGCATCACGGACAAGACCATCGATCGCGGCTTCATCAGTGACCCGGCGGGGTTGCTCTGGCGTCGCAGCCTGGGCAATGCCCTGCGGCAGCTCAAGGAATCGCAGGAGCTTCCCGGCCCGTCACCAGCGGATCTATCCACCACCTATTGCGGGCATGTCATCTGCGCCGACGAGCAAGGGCTGCCGTTGCGCGGGTTCGGGCATGTGAACCTGGAAACAGGGGTTGCGGCAGGCGGGGTGTTGACCATCGCCGTACGCGACCCCGACGGCCGGGAGGCGATCCATCAGCAGGCGCCGCGAGGGTAAGGGTGGGTAGCGCCTCAGGCGCTGACCGTCTTGCGCAACCGAAGACCCAACTCGCGCAGCTGATCCTCGCCCACCGCCGCCGGGGCATGGGTGAGGGGGCAACTGGCGGTCTGCGTCTTGGGAAAGGCCATGACGTCGCGGATGGACCTGGACTCGGTCATCAGCATGACGAGGCGGTCCAGCCCGAAGGCGATACCCCCGTGGGGCGGTGCGCCGTAGTCCAGGGCCTCCAGCAGGAAGCCGAACTTCTCGCGGGCCTCGTCCTCGCCGATGCCAAGCAGGCCGAGGACGGCGCGCTGCATGTCGGGGCGGTGGATACGGATGGAGCCGCCGCCGAGCTCGGTGCCGTTGAGCACCATATCGTAGGCGCGGGATTGCAGCTGCTGCGCATCGGCGCCCTTTAGCGCGTCCACGCTCTCCAGCGTCGGCGCGGTGAAGGGATGATGCAGGGCGTAGAGGCGCTTGTCCTGTTCGTCGTACTCGAACATGGGAAAGTCCACGACCCACAGCGGCCGCCAGCCCGGTTCCACCAGACCGCGATCGTGGCCGAGCCTGACGCGCAAGGCACCGAGCGCCTCGTTCACGACCTTGGCCTTGTCGGCGCCGAAGAAGATGAGATCTCCGGCCTGGGCGCCGACGCGCTCCAGGATGCCGGTCACCGCCGCATCGGGCATGAACTTGATAATCGGCGACTGCAGCCCCTCGCGCCCTTTCGCGGGATCGTTGACCTTGATGTAGGCCAGGCCCTTGGCGCCGTAGCGGCCGACGAATTCGGTGTAGGTGTCAATTTCCTTGCGGGTCAGCTCGCCGCCGGCGGGCAGACGCAGCGCGGCCACGCGGCCCTTCGGATCATTGGCCGGCGTGGAGAAGACCTTGAACTCCACGTCGGTCAGCAGATCGGCGACTTCCACCAGCTCGAGTGGGATGCGCAGGTCGGGCCGATCGATACCGAAACGCTCCACGGCCTCGGCATAGGCCATGCGCGGAAACGGGCGCGCCAGTTCCTGCCCGAGCACCGTGGCGAAGAGCTCGGCAATCATGCCTTCCATGAGCGCCATAATGCCGTCTTCATCCGTAAAGGATGTCTCGATATCCAGCTGCGTAAACTCCGGCTGGCGGTCGGCGCGCAGGTCTTCGTCGCGGAAGCAACGCGTGATCTGGTAGTAGCGATCCAGGCCGGAGACCATCAACAGCTGCTTGAACAGCTGCGGCGACTGCGGCAAGGCGTAGAACGCGCCCTGGTGCACGCGGCTTGGCACCAGGTAGTCCCGCGCGCCTTCCGGCGTCGCTCGGGTGAGCATGGGGGTCTCGATATCCAGGAACCCGTGGCCGTCGAGGTAGCGGCGCAGCTCGCCGGTGATGCGCGCGCGGGTGCGCAGTTTCTGGACCATCTCCGGGCGGCGCAGGTCCACATAGCGGTGGCGCAGGCGCACATCCTCGCCCACTTCCTCGTCATCCAGCTGGAACGGCGGCGTCTTGGCGGTGTTCAGTACCGTCAACTCGTGCCCCAGGACCTCCACCTGGCCACTGTTGAGGTTGGGGTTCTCGGTACCGGCGGGCCGCCGCCGCACGCGGCCGTGAATCCGCAGCACGAACTCGCCGCGCACGCTCTCCGCGGTGGCGAAGGACTCGGGGCGATCCGGGTCGAACACGACCTGTACCAACCCGTCGCGGTCGCGCAGGTCAATAAAGATGACGCCGCCATGGTCACGGCGCCGGTGGACCCAGCCGCAAAGCTCCACCTCCGTGTCAAGTAGTGCTTCGGTAACCTGGCCGCAATAATGGCTGCGCATGACAACTGTGCCCTGGCTGTGCGTAGTGAGACGGGGTGCGAGCAGGGCGGCAATGGTACGGTCTCACCCGGGGCGGCGCAAGCGACTGGCAGGCTGTTCAGGAGTTTGCAGCGGCCTTGCTGCGCGTGCCGCTTTCCTGACTACTGCTCTTTTTCTCGGCTTTGCTCTCGGCTTTGCCCTCGCCTTTGCCGCTGCCCGAGCTGGTGGACTCCCCGGCACCCGCGGACGCGGAGCCGCTGTCGCCGCTGCTGGCGGCGTGGGTGTCCCCGGCGACATTGCGCTTGTTCGAGGATTTAAAGTCGGTTTCGTACCAGCCGCCGCCCTTTAGCCGGAAACCCGCTGCGGAGATTTTCTTGCGCAGTTGGGGTGCGCCGCACTCCTCGCAGTCGGTCAGCGGTGCGTCGCTGAATTTCTGGATGGCTTCCTGCTCGTGCCCGCATCCAGCGCAGTGGTATTCGTAGATCGGCATTGTTGTGTCCTCTCGGGTTCGCCGAGGTCTATATAAGGGTCGGCGCAATGGAAGGCAAGTGGTTTGTGTAGTATGCACTACGCGCGAGCCACCCCGACGGCTAGGCGACGCCTCCCTGGTGCGAGACAATCGGTACCCCGGAGACGGTATCTTGGAGTCCCTCCCATTCCCCTGCTGCTTGCCATCATTGCGCTGGCGCTCCTGTTCGCCCTGATTCAGATCGGGGCGGTGAGCATCGCGTTCGGGAAGCTCGGCCTGACCGCGGGCTCGGGGATGCTGCTGCTCATGAGCTGCATCGGGGGGAGTCTGGTCAATATGCCGCTATTTCAAATGCGGGCCAACGGCGAGGTACGGCCGAACCGCCCACCCATGCCCATGCCTTGGCTGCAGCGTTTTCAGCAGCCCTTTTACGGGCGCACGGTGGTGGCGATCAACCTCGGCGGTGCGATCATTCCCGTGGCGTTCAGCTTCTACCTGCTGGCCACACAGTCGCTGCCCTTCTTTGCCGTCGTGCTCGCGGTCGCCGGCCAGAGTGCGGTGTGTTACGTATTCAGCCGACCGGTGCCTGGCCTGGGTATCGCCATGCCCGTGCTGGTGGCGCCAATCACCGCGGCGGTGCTGGCGGTGACGCTCGGCGGTGAGCAGTCCGCGCCGCTGGC
>NZ_SKOG01000027.1 GCF_007120195.1 Aquisalimonas sp. | reverse complement strand
GGTCGGGAATGCTGGCAAGCTCGATGTCATAGGCACGGGGATCCTTGACCAGCGCACTGGCGGCCAACAGGCGCGGGACATACTTGCGTGTCTCCTGGGGCAGTGCCAGGTTCCAGTAATCCGTCGGCTCGCCATTGGCGGCGGCCTGACGAATCGCCGCCAGAACCCGCCCTTCGCCCGCGTTGTAGGCGGCCACGGCGAGTAGCCAGTCGCCCTCGAACATCTCACCGAGCCGTTCCAGATAATCGAGCGCTGCCTCGGTGGACGCGATGACATCGCGCCGGCCGTCATACCACCAGGAGCGTCGCAGACCATAATGCCGGGCGGTTCCCGGCACGAATTGCCAGATCCCTGCGGCACGGCCGTGGGAGTATGCAAACGGCCGGTAACCGCTCTCCACCACCGGCAGCAGCGCGAGCTCCATAGGCAGATCACGCGCCTCGATGGCCTCGACGATGTAATGCAGGTAAGGCTCCGCGCGCTCGGTGACCTGATCCAGGTACCGCTGGTTGCGGCTGTAGCGGTCTACCTTGGCGACGACGCGCGGGTCGTCCAGATCCGCGTCGATCTTGTAGCCGTCGCGTATTCGAGCCCAGAGGTCGTTCGGATAAGCGGCGCCGGATTCTTTCAATTCCGTGACGGCAGGTTTCTCAGCGAGCACCACCCCCGGGAAGAGCACGTCGTCCTGGCGGGGCGGGTCCATTGCTTGCGGTTGGTCCGCTGGTGCGGCCTGCTCCGGCTCTGCGCTGCCGGAGTACGGCATATGGGCGCAAGCCGGCAATACCAAGCTCGTCATCAGCAGCAAGGGCAGTCTGATGGAAATCACCCGATGCGTCTCCCAATTGGTTGTTATTTGATCCCAATGCCAGCACTAAACGGCCACCAACTGTGTGCCGGCGGACACCCAGCCGAAGCGTCATCACGCTCCGCCACCCTTACGCGATCGTGTCAATACAGGACACTAGCTCGCGTCTTTCCACGCCCGCACGGTGGCGAATACGTCCACCGGCGAGCTTAGCCGTTTACCGGCATACTGTTCTGCGTTTCGCCTGACGGCATCAACGCCTGAGCGCAGGAAGGGGTTGGTACGCAGTTCCTCCTCCAGAGTGCTCGGCATCGTGCACTCCCCACGTGCCCTGAGGGCCTGCACTGCTTCCACTCGCTCGCTCAGAGCGTCGTTGTCCGGCTCCACCCGGTGCGCAAAGCGGAGGTTCGCCAGCGTATACTCGTGCCCTGCGTAGACGTTGGTATCCGCCGGCAGCTCCGTCAACTTGCTCAGGGACTGCATCATTTGCTCCGGCGTGCCTTCGAAGAGCCGGCCGCAGCCTCCAGCGAAGAGCGTATCTCCCGAGAACAGCAGCCCGTGCCCATACAGGCTGATGTGCCCGGCGGTGTGCCCGGGGGTCTCCAGCACGCCCAGCTCCAGACCTAAGGTATCCAGACGGACCACATCCCCCTCGCGCAGCGCGTGCGTGCGGTGCCGGATGGATTCCGCCGCGGGGCCGTAGACGGGAACCTCGGCGTACTTGAGCACGCCGCCCACGCCGCCCTGGTGATCGGGGTGGTGGTGGGTGACGAGAATGGCGTCCAGGGTCAGGTTACGCGCCCGCAAGGCCTCGACCACCGGGGCGGCCTCGCCGGGGTCGACCACCGCGCAATGGCCGTGGTCATCGGTAATAACCCAGACGTAGTTGTCGTTGAGTGCTGGAACAGGGAATACCGTCGTCATAGCCATTATGCTAACCGTTCTGCCGCTGTGGTCCAACGCGAAACTGACTTGCGAAAGGCATGGCTCCGGATTGGCGCCTCCTCAACTTACCCTACACCAACTCTTGCTGCGGGTCGCGGGCAGAACCGGGCGATGGGTGAGTAACTGGTCACCGCGTCCCAGGAGCCTGATAGAATTAGACATGGTATTGGAGGGTTCGGCCTTGTGGTGGTGAGTGGGCTGGTCGTTGGGGTAATCAAATTGCCGGTGCACTGCGTCGGTGGGGCAAGATGATGGGTGAGGACTCCTTGCAGGACTGGTTCCGAACCCCGCTTGGGGAGCTGGTGGCCGCCGCCGAGCGCGAGGCGGTGGGGCGGATGCTGGCGGATTGCCGGCCTGGTTTTCTGGTTCAGCTCGGCGCCATGGGCGATTCGACGGCCCTGCCGGTCGCTGGCGCGGTACGGCAATGGATCGTTGACCGGGATGACTCGGTCCGGCCCTGCGTTAGGGCCTGGCAGGACGACCTGCCGTTTCGTAGCCGCAGCGTCGATACCCTGGTGATGGTCCACCAGCTGGAGTTCGAGCATGAGCCCCATGCGCTCCTGCGCGAGGCCGAGCGGGTGCTCGCACCGGAAGGGCATATGCTCCTGCTGGCGTTCAATCCGATGAGCCTCTGGGGGCTGGGTCGCGTCGTGGGACCTCTGTGGGGTGGTGCCCCGCCTTGGTGCGGCCATTATTACACCGGGCTGCGGCTGCGGGATTGGTGTCGTGTGCTGGGCCTGGAGCATCGGCAGCATGAGCGGGTGTTCTTCCGGCCACCGCTTCAGCGCCCGGGAATCCAGCAGCGGTTGCAGGCCCTGGAGCGGATGGGCCGGCGCTTCTGGCCGGCCCTGGGGGGCGTCAATGCCCAGCTCTACCGCAAGCGCGTGTGCCGCGCCATCCCAATGGGTGCGGTGTTGCAGCGCAAGCGCACCCTGGCAGCCGACGCGCCTGCCGCGGCCCACGCCCGTCGACGCACCGCATTCAAAAGGATGAACGCAACCCGTGAAAACCGTCGAGATCTACAGTGATGGCGCCTGCCGCGGTAACCCCGGGCCCGGCGGCTGGGGCACGTTGCTGCGCTGGAACGGCAAGGAAAAGGGCTTGTGCGGCGGCGAGCGCGAGACCACCAACAACCGCATGGAATTACTCGCGGCCATTCGTGGTCTTGAGGCCCTGAAGCAGCCCTGTCACGTGGTGCTGACCACCGACTCGCAATACCTGCGCAAGGGCATCACCGAATGGCTGCCGAACTGGAAGCGCCGCGGCTGGAAGACCGCAGCGCGCAAGCCAGTGAAGAACGCCGACCTCTGGCAGGAGCTGGACCACCAGGTCCAGCGGCACCAGGTGGAGTGGCGATGGGTCCGCGGCCATAGCGGCCATGCGGAGAATGAAAGGGCGGACAGGCTTGCGAACCAAGGCATTGACAAGATGCTCGCACTGTAATGTGGATCGGCGCCCTGGGCTCTAAAGGCCCCGGGACTGCGGCAGCAAATGACGGAGAAGCCCATGCGGCAGATCGTGCTGGATACGGAAACCACGGGGCTGGAGACATCCCAGGGCCACCGCATCATCGAGATCGGTGCGGTAGAGATGGACAAGCGCCGCCGGACGGGTCGCACCTACCACGTCTACCTCAACCCCGACCGCGAGGTGGATCCCGGTGCTGTGGAGATCCACGGCATTACAAACGACTTCCTCGCCGATAAGCCGCGCTTTGTCGACATCGCCGATGAGTTCCATGAATTCATCAACGGCGCGGACCTGGTGATCCACAATGCCCCGTTCGACGTGGGGTTCATCGATTACGAGCTCGCCCTGCTGGAGCGCGGTCTGCCCACCGTGGCCGACTGCTGCACGGTGACCGATACGCTGGTCATGGCGCGCAGCCTGCACCCCGGGCAGCGCAACACCCTCGATGCGCTGTGCAAGCGCTACGAGGTGGACAACTCCCAACGCGAACTCCACGGCGCCCTGCTGGACGCCGAGATCCTGAGCGACCTCTACCTGGCCATGACCGGCGGGCAGGTCACGCTGTCCCTTGATGCCGAGGACGAAGCCCATGCCGGGGCCGGCGGGCGCCATGCCCCGCGCCGGGTAAGCGCGGACCGCCCGAAACTGCGCGTCATCCGGGCGAGCGTGGACGAAACCGCCGCCCATGAGGCGTGGCTGCAACGGCTCGACGCCGCCGTCGGCGGGCCGTGCGTGTGGCGCCGTGTGGAGGAGGAACAGCGCTGATGTACGCCCTCAGTCTGGACCTGGACGAGACGCTGTGGCGGCTCGATGGCGTGCTGCAGCGAGCCGAGGAGGAGACCGTCGCCTTTTTGCGAGCGCATTATCCGGCCATTGCCGAACAGTACCCGCCTGAGCGCATGCGCGTGCTGCGGGATCAGGTTGCCGAGGAATCCCCGGAGCTGCTCTACAACGTCACGGCGCTTCGCATCCGCACCTTCGAGCGTGCCGCCGCGAGCGTAGGCGCGCCCAAGCGCGCGGCCGAGGAAGCCTTCGAGGTGTTCCTCGATGCCCGGCACCGCATCGAGCTTTACCCGGATGCGCTGCCATTACTGGAGCAGCTCCACCAACGCCTGCCCCTGGTTGCGCTGACCAACGGCAACGCCGATGTCCATCGCCTGGCCTTGGGCCACTACTTCGTGGCCGCGTATTCGGCCGTCCACGTTGGCGCCGCCAAACCCAGCCGGCCCATGTTCGAGGCCGCCTCCCGCGGCGCGGGCGTGCCCATGGAGCGGCTCATTCACGTCGGCGACGACCCGATCAGCGACGTCACCGGCGCCGCCCAACATGGCCTGCGCGCCATCTGGCTCAACCGCTCCGGCGCCGCCTGGCCTGCGGACGTCCCGAGGGTCGACCATGAGGAAATCCAGAGCCTGGACCAGCTCCCACCCCTGATCGATCGACGTTGACGAGCCGCCACGCGCGCACCACCACAATCCCGGAGACCACCATGTCGACTGAGCAACCCCCCGGCTTCGGCGTGATCATCATCGGCGATGAAATCCTCTCCGGTAAACGCCGGGACGGCCACATGCCCAAGGTCATCGAGCTGTTGGGTGATCGGGGGCTGGAACTCGCCTGGGCCCGCTTTCTAGGGGACGACCCGCAGCGCCTCACGCAAACCCTCACCGCCTCCATGGCCAGTGACGACATCGTCTTTAGCTTCGGCGGTATTGGTGGCACCCCTGACGACCGCACCCGCCAGTGCGCAGGCGTCGCCGCCGGCCTGGAGCTCGAGCCCCACCCGGAGGGTTTGCGGCTGCTTCGCGAACAGTTCGGCGACAGCATCAATGCGCAGCGCCAGCGCATGATCGAGTTTCCCAAAAGCGCGGGCATCATCCCCAACCCGGTCAACCGGATTCCGGGCTTCTCCCTCGGTCACCACCACTTCGTCCCCGGTTTTCCCAACATGGCCTGGCCCATGGTCGCCTGGGTGCTCGACAACCACTACGCCCACCTCCACGCCCGGGGCGACCGCAAGGAGCGTGCCCTGACCGTGCGCGGCATGCGCGAAAGCCACGCCATCCCGCTGCTGGACGAATTTACCGAGCAGTACACGCGCGTACGCCTCTCGTGCCTGCCGCGCTGGTGCCCGCCGGAGTACGAACTGGAGCTCGGCGCGCGCGGGGCCAACGAGGAGGTGGACACGGTCATCGCCGCACTCCAGGAGCGCCTCACCGCCATGGGCGCCGACTGGGAAGAAGCCGACCTCACCCGGGCACGGGATGCCTGACGATGCGACCCGGGGCGTCGTTGTGACCCCCCACCCACTTCGGCTATACTCCCGCGCTCCGACCAACTAGCCGGTGTAGCTCAGTCGGTAGAGCAACTGATTCGTAATCAGTAGGTCGGCGGTTCGATTCCGTCCACCGGCACCAAATAAACAAGAACCTACAGAGTCAATCGCCCCAGCCATCTAGCCAAGCCACAGCATTGTCACAGGCCTTCCTCACACATCACAGCTGGGAGGAATGCCGGTGCATACGTACGAAGACTGGCGCCGGCATTACGAGTTGCCCGATACCGATGCGACCCGCCTCGAGTACCGCGAGTATCTCGAAGCCTTGGAGATCCTGCAGGCCGTGGGCCAAGACAAGGCCATCAACGTTCCCACCCCACGCTCCTCCCCCTTTCCAAACGTTTCACCGGGGCGTGTGACCGGGAACTTCAGCGGGATGTCCAACGATTTAATCTGCGTGACAACAGGCGATCCTTCCCAATGGGCTGGTATGGAGCTGCTCGAACCGGGAGGCACTGGAGGCGCTGATGCAGTCGCAGCGGCAAAGCCAGGAGGCGCATTGGCGGTTCCTGGAGGCCTGGAAACGCGCCGTGATGCTAATCGGTCCGGAGTACTTCCAGGTGGCTTGCGAGTCGGTACAGGCCGCGACCGACAAGTGGGATCTGCAACCCGATCTCATGGCCCTCACGGAACTGGTTCGAAGCCCCTTGAGCCCAGGTCAGCGGACGTTCATCGGCGCGTGCTGCAGTTTCTACAACTCGAAGAGTGGGCAGATCCTG
>NZ_SKOG01000087.1 GCF_007120195.1 Aquisalimonas sp. | reverse complement strand
TCTGTTGCCCGCGGCTCGGGCGCCTCCGAGGGGGCTGGTTGACGTTCCCTTCGTGCCACCCGCGTTGCTCTCACCCATAAAGTGCACGGCAGGGTATCGGCTGGCCGGCCGGAATGGACTCGACAGTGGCGCCGCATGGTTGCGGTGATGCGTTTCTGCACGCTGGATAAACTTGTTCAACCGGGACATGCTGCGGCGGTTTTCGACAATTCCTATTTTCTGTCAGGTTTGGGTACCGGGTTCTTTTACCTTATCAGTGCCCTGGAGATGGTGCTGACTATCGCTTTCCTAATCGGTTACCAGAAGCACTTGACCTATGGACTGGTAATTCTGCTGTACGGCATATCCACTCTGTCCTCCTGGCGCCAGTATCTGGATCCTTTCGACAATCTGCTGTTCCTTTCCGTCTGGCCCATGCTGGCGGCCTGCTTTGCCCTGTATAGCCTGCGGGATCTGGTTACCAGGTGGGTGATTCGGGGTAAACAGGTGCGGAGGTGGTCCGGGTCACCAATCGGATGTGAGATCGGATGACTGCTGGATGCTTTCCATCAGGCTCACCGCCCGTTCCAGTGTCTGCTTGCCAATTTGTTGCGAGAGCAATGCGTCCATCTCCACCAGTAATTGTCTGACATCGGACATCAATTGCTCTCCGGCGCCGGTGAACAGAATCTGCTTTTGCTTGCCGGGGCCATCGGCCTGCTCCAGATAGCCCAGGCGCACCAGCTCCTTGACCGTCTTGGCCACCATCTGCCGGGAGACATTGAGGCGACGGGCAATTTCCGAGCCGTAGTTGGTGCCGCAATCCAGGGCGCCCAGAAAACCGAGCAGGGACGGAGATATATCTTGATAACCCCTTGCCTTGAGTGTTTCCGCCACATGCCGGGTGATCTGCTCCTGGACCGCCGTGGCGCTTTGCACCAGCCGCAGGGAATGGCTTTCCGCCATGGGTGTGCCGCGCTGTGTAAACCTTGTTGACATATAAAGGGTGAGGTCCTAATGTATGTCTACCGAGTTTACATGAAAGGATGCCGGGCAGTGACTGTTGACCTCGGTATCGTCTTCAGGCCCTTGAAGGAAACCGCCATGAGTTTCACTCGACCACTGCGGCTCGTGCTGCTCGGGAACGCCTTTTTCTCGACCGCTTGTGCCCTGCTGATGCAGATCAACCCGGTGCTGCTCGGCGACCTGCTCGGTGTTCAAGCGCCGCTGATTTATCGCCTGATCGGCGTCGGCTTGCTTGTCTTTGCCGCGGACCTGGTGCATCAGGCCAGCCGGCCGCGGCTCGCTACCTGGCGGGCGCTGTACGCCAGCGCCGGTGACGTCCTCTGGGTGCTGGCCACGATTGTCGGGTTACTGCTGTTTCCCGGCGTGCTGTCTCCCAGCGGCTTGGTGACGGTGTCCCTGATGGCAACCGTGATGTTGGTGTTTGGTCTGCTTCAGATGCGCGGTATCCGCATTGCCCATCGCGCCCCTGACGGCGACGTGTATCGTCACTGCATCATGGTTCGGGTCGACGTGCCTGCACCGGCCATGTGGGAAGTGATCCGCCGGATCGGCGATATTCAGCGTTATATGCCGTCGCTGAAAAGTTCGCAGATCCTGTATGGTCGCGAACCCGGTGTCGGTGCCGTGCGTCATTGTGTTGATCAGGCCGGCAAGTCCTGGTCCGAGGAATGTATCGCGTTTACCCCCGGTCGAGAGTTTACCGTGCGTTTTCTTGCCGATGAGCCGGGTTTCCCGTTTCCCGCCAGCGAGATGTTCGGTGGTTGGGAGGTAATGCCGGAAGAGCAAGGGGGCGGGGAGAGGGAAGGATCCGTAGTCAAGGTCTGGTGGGAACTGACCACAAAACCGGCCTGGCTTGCACCGCTGCTGTTGCCGTTGTTGGCCTTTCAGGCGGACCGGGACTTCACCGGCATTATCGAAGCAATGGCCGGTGATGCACGGGGCGAGCCGGTTTCCCGAAGGGCCACGGGAAGCGGGGTGCGGTTGCTGCCGCTTGCCTGCTGATTCACCTGTTGCTTAGGGCACCCTTGAACAACTATCCAGCCATTCTGCGGGTGCCCCAGCGCGGAGTAGCCAGGCGTGTCGCGCAGGGAATGGCCATCGCCCCTTTTAAGCGGCTTAACGCCGCTATTGCGCCATTGCGCGCGGCGGCCAACTGGCTCGATGTCGGCCTCACCGCCGGCCGTGGCCGCCAGAACCGTGACCATCGTCACCACGACGCCGCTCCCAAACGTCTATTCTCTATCCGCTGCGCGCCGACGCCCTGGCTTCAGCGCCATAACATAATTTGAATTGCTGCCTGATGGCGGCGTCGGTGGCCTTCGGCTGACTCAATGATATACTCGCTCGGGGTCTGCTTCGGCAGCTCGACAGTGACGTCTATGACGCGCAAAGGACCATACATGCGTAAGCCCCGAATCAGCCCCGCCGACCGGTTCGGAATCGCGCTCTTTGTGGCCGCGGCGCTGCATGGGGCGATCATCTTCGGCGTCGGCTTCACCATGCCTCTTGCGGAACGGGACACACCGCCGCTCATTGAGATCACCCTGGCGCAATCGCCCACGGAAGAGGCCCCCGAGGACTTTGACTTCCTGGCACCGGACCACCAGGAGGGCGGCGGCACCGCCGAAGAAGCCAAACGGCCTACGGAGTACAGCGCCCTGCTCCCGGACCCACGTGACATGGGCGCGGTGGTTGCGGCCGCACCCAGCCAACGTGCCGATCCACCGGCGCAGGACACGCGGGCCATCACCACGAACACCGCGCGGGAACAGTTACCGAAGCCCGAGCTTAATGCTCCCGAGCCCCACCATTCACCCAATCGCGACCTTCTGGATGCCGAGGAACAGGTGGCCCGGGACATTGCCGATACCTTTACCCGCCATGAATGGAGGGCACTGCACCCATCCAGGCAGCGCATCAACGCCCGGACCCGCGCCCACGAGGCGGCGGCCTACATGCACGATTGGATCAGGCGCATCGAAGAGGTGGGCAACCTGAACTACCCCGATGAAGCCCGCCGGCGCGGGCTTTCCGGGCGCCTGATTTTGGAGGTCACCCTGGATCGGGACGGCAGTGTAGCCGGTATCCAGGTGCTGGAACGCTCACCGCACGCGGTGCTGGACGAATCGGCCAAGCGGGTGGTGACACTGGCAGGGCCGTTCGAGGCTATACCGGAGGAGGTTCTGGGCGGCAAGGACCAGCTTGTGATTACCCGGACGTGGCAGTTCGTCCACGATGGCGGATTGCGCACCCGCTGAGGTGCGGCCTGGACCCACCGGCGCGGAGATTGCCGGGATGTGACGATAACCCAGTATTCCCCCTGATTCCCCTTGAGCCCTCGGCATCGGGTGACGGATACTGGTGGCATGGACAAACAAGCATTCCTGACCAATCACTTTTTGATTGCCATGCCGGCGCTGGCGGATCCCAACTTCCACCAGGCGGTTGCGTACATGTGCGAGCACAACGCCGAGGGCGGGCTCGGCATTATCATCAACCGCCCCACCGAGGTGTCCCTTGGCGAACTGCTGGAGCACCTGGGGATCGAGGCTGCCAACGCGGCGATTGCCGGTCAAACCGTCTACATGGGCGGACCGGTGCAGCGCGAACGCGGGTTTGTCCTGCACAGCCCCGACAGCGAGTGGGATTCCAGCCTGCGGGTCTCCGAGCACGTCAGCGTCACCACGTCGCGCGACATTCTCGCCGCCATTGCCCAGGGCGAAGGGCCGCAGCGCTATTTCGTCGCCCTCGGCTACGCGGGTTGGGAGGCCGGACAGCTGGAAGAGGAGTTGGCGCAAAACGCCTGGCTGAGCGGCCCTGCCGACCCGGACATCATCTTTACCCGCGAGAGCGGTGAGCGCTGGCAGGCAGCAGCGGCCCTATTGGGGGTGGATATCACCCTGCTCTCCTCGGATGCCGGGCACGCGTAATGGCGGCCACGCTCCTCGGTTTCGACTATGGCCGGCGCCGCATCGGCGTCGCCGTCGGTGAGACCGTCACCGGCGGCGCGCGGCCGCTGACCACGCTCGATTGCCCTAGCGACGGCCAGCCGGACTGGCCGGCCATCGCGCGGCTGCTCGGGGAGTGGCAGCCGGACGCCGTGGTGGTCGGCCGCCCGGAACATGCCGACGGCACCGCCAACCCGGTGACTCATGGGGCGGAACGCTTTGCCCGCCAGCTGCAGGGCCGTTTCCGCTTGTCGGTGCACCTAGTGGATGAGCGGCTCAGCTCCCGCGCCGCCGAGGAGCGGCTCGCCGACCGGCGACCCGGGCGCTCTCGCGGCTCGAAAGAGGCCATTGATCGGATAGCCGCCTGCGTCATTCTTGAAACCTGGCTCGCGGAACACGCCCCATGAAACAGCTCGCTTCGGTGGACACGCTGGTTCAACAGATGAGTGATGACCTACGCACGGTGCTCGAGCAGCGCGGCATCCGAGAGCCGGCGATTATCGGCATTCACTCCGGTGGCGCCTGGGTTGCCCAAGCCCTGCACCGCAAGCTCGCCCCCGAAACGCCCCTTGGCACGCTGGATATCGCCTTCTACCGCGATGATGTGGGCACCCGCGGCGTTCACCCCCAAGTGCGGCCATCAAACCTGCCCTTCTCGGTGGACAACCGGGACATCATACTGGTGGACGACGTCCTCTACAGCGGACGCACAGTGCGCGCCGCCCTGAACGAGATCTTCGACTTCGGGCGCCCGCGACGGGTCCTGCTGGCGGTGCTGGTCGACCGCGGTGAGCGCGCGCTGCCCATTGCGGCCGATGTTGTCGGCACCCGGATCACGCTGGAGCAGGGGCAGCGGGTCAAGCTGCAGGGCCCCAGCCCGCTTGAGCTGACCATTCAGGACGCGGCATGACCGCCCGGGACATCCAGCTCGACGACCAGGGACGGCTGCGCCACTTCCTCACCACCGAGGGCCTGCCCCGGGAGCTGCTCGAACGGATGCTGGACACCGCGAGCTCCTTCACCGGTGTCATCGAGAAATCCATCAAGACCGTGCCGCTGCTGCGTGGCCGCACCGTCATCAACCTTTTCTTCGAGGCCAGCACGCGGACACGGACCACCTTCGAGCTTGCCGCCAAGCGCCTGTCCGCTGACGTGCTCAATATCGACGTGGGCACCTCGGCGACGGTCAAGGGCGAAAGCCTGCTGGACATGCTGCGCAACCTCGAGGCGATGCAGTGCGACATGTTCGTCGTGCGCCACGCGGACAGCGGCGCGGCGCATTTCATCGCCGAACACGTCGGCAATGATCTCGCCATTGTCAATGCCGGCGACGGCCGACACGCCCATCCCACCCAGGCGATGCTCGACATGTACACCATTCGACGCCACAAGCGGGCATTCGAGCCCCTGCGTGTGGCCATCGTCGGCGACATCCTCCACTCGCGCGTCGCCCGGTCGCAAATCCATGCCCTGAACGCGCTCGGTGCCGGCGAGGTCCGCGTTGTCGGGCCACGCACGCTCTTGCCGCGGCATGTCGATCGCCTCGGCGTCCAGGTCTACCACGATATCACCGCGGGCCTGCGGGACGTGGACGTGATCATCACCTTGCGGCTGCAACGCGAGCGCATGCAAGGCGCACTGCTACCCAGCGAGCAGGAGTACTATCAGCTCTACGGCATCACCCAGGAGCGCTTGGCCCTGGCCAAGCCTGACGCCATTGTCATGCACCCGGGACCGATCAACCGCGGGGTAGAGATTGAGTCCGCCGTCGCCGACGGCCCACAGTCCGTGATCCTCAATCAGGTCACCAACGGGATCGCGGTGCGCATGGCCGTCATGTCCATGTGCCTGGAAGGACGGGGCGCCTCCGTCCAGGAGGGCGGATGAGCGGCACCATTCGCATTCGCGGCGGACGCCTGCTGGACCCAGCCCAGCACCTGGACCGTGTTGCTGACCTCTATGTCATCGACGGCGCCATCGCCGCCCTGGACGACGCGCCTGCCGGCTTCCAGGCGGATGAAACCATCGAGGCCGGCGGTCAGCTGGTCATTCCCGGTCTTGTGGATCTGGCCGTCCACCTGCGCGAGCCCGGCGCGAAACACAAGGCAGACATCATCAACGAACTCCAAGCCGCCGCGAGCGTCGGCATCACGACCCTGTGCCCCTCGCCGGCCACGCAGCCTGTCATCGATAGCACAGCGGTGCTTGAGCTCGTCCAGGGGCAAGCCGACAAGGCCGGAGCCAGCCGGCTCGCCCCCCTCGGCGCCCTAACCGCCGGCTTGGAAGGCCAGCACCTGAGCCAGATGGCGGCGCTGAGGCAGGCCG
>NZ_SKOG01000102.1 GCF_007120195.1 Aquisalimonas sp. | reverse complement strand
CGACGATGTCGCCGGGGCCTGCGCTAGCGCAGGCCCAGAAAACCGATGATGAACAGGACAATAACGACTAATCCAACGATGTATATAATGTTATTCATGATGCTTTCCGCCTCTCGATGATGCGCCTTGGTCAATGAACCCTTGCGATCACCCAAGTGTAGCCACTGGACCCGAGCCGGTCAGTGCCTTTGCACACATTGGGGCGAGTGGCCGGCGCCCCTCCCATCCCAGTTTACTGTCCCACGCGCATCGCAAACCTGTCTTGCCTCGCTGTGCCGTGCACGATCCGGTTGCGGTCAGGGCTCAACGGAAGGCAGGGCCGCTCACGGCCGGATGGCATTCCCCGCCTAATGCTTTTACACTCACGCGGGGGTTGTAGGGCATTCGACTCATTGGAGGGGTCTCCGTTTCGGGAACGCAGTCCGGAGCAGCAGAGAATGGAATTATGAGTCGTGTGAGGCTGCTGCTGATCACGCTCAGCCTGATGGTGATTGCACCCGCGTCCGCCCAATCGGGGGATGGCACGGATGTGGTGGTAATCGGCCACGCTGGGGGGGACGTGGAGCAGCTGCCGAGACATACAGTCCGCGCCCTATTTGCGATGCGTCAGCGTTCCTGGCCCGATGGACAGGCAGCGCGCGTGTTCGTGCTCCCCAACGATGATCCAGTGCACGCACGCTTCGCCAAAGAGCAACTGCAAGTATTTCCCCATCAGCTGCAGCTGTCCTGGGATCGGCTGGTCTTCTCAGGTACGGGGCGGTCGCCAGGTCGTGTGGACTCCCAGGAGGAGATGCTGGAGCAGGTCGCCGCAACGCCTGGCAGTTTGGGTTACGTACAGCGAGACCAAGTGGATGAGCGCGTTCGTGTCGTCATGCTGGATTAGAGGCGCTCTGCGGGTGCTGGTGCTAGCCGGCGCCGCGGCCGCGATGCCTGCCTCTGCCGATGGTGTGCTGGACACGCTTCAGACACACGGTTTTGTCAGTCAGGGGTTTGTACTCACTGATGACAACAACCTGTTCGGTCCCAGCAGCGACGGCGGCAGTCTTCAATTCACGGAGGTCGGTCTCAACGCCTCGTTGCAGCCCCACTCCGACGTCCTGATTGCGGCGCAGGTGCTCAGCCGGCGCGCGGGGGGGGATGGTCGTGCAGCGCGACCGAGGCTCGATTACGCCATACTGGACTATCAAGTCCACAGCGACCGGAATCGGCATTGGGGTGTGCAGGTCGGCCGGCCGAAAATCCCGCTTGGCCTCTATAACCAGACGCGGGATGTGGCGTTTACCCGTCCTAGCATCCTTCTGCCGCAGTCGATCTATTTTGATCGCACACGCTCCATGGCCCTCTCGTCGGACGGCCTGGTGGTCTACGGTGAAGAGCGGATGCCATCGGGGGCGCTTCGCTGGCAGATTGGCGCCGGCGTCCCCCAAGCCGAGGAGGACCTGGCTGAAGCGGTGTTCTTGGATGATCCGCAAGGGCGTTTTCGCGGCCGACCCTCCGGCATCGCACAGCTGCTTTACGAGCATGATGGCGGGCGTGTGATCGGCGCGTTTAGCGTCGGGCGCTTGCGGGCGGAGTTCGACTCAGCCGCTCCGGAACTGGATGGGGGGCAGTTTCTACTCCGTCCCTGGGTGTTGTCCTTGCAGTACAATGCCGAGCAGTGGTCGCTGACAGGCGAGTACGCACTGCGTGAGTCGTCGCTTAGCGGCGCCGGGGTGGCCCGGGAGTTCGACGTCACCGGAGAGAGCGCGTACGTCCAGTACAGCCGGCGTTTCCGAGAGGATTGGCAATGGCTCGTGCGCTTCGATGTCCTCTACGCGGATCGAACCGACCGCTCCGGCAGCGACTTCGAGACCGCCACCGATCTACCCGCTCATTCGCGCTTCGCCAAGGATTTGACTTTTGGCCTGCAATGGCAACCGCATCCACAGTTGCTCGTCGCCGCTGAGTACCACCGGGTGGACGGAACCGGGTGGCTACCCCGTCGAGACAATCCTGATGCCTTCGCCACGGAGCGGCGCTGGGATGCGTTTTTGTTGCAGACCTCATTGCGGTTCTAGGGCCTGTGCCCGCAGCCGATTACTTACGCCCTGCAAGAATCCAGCACGGAGGTGTACTGTATGGATCGTACCGCGGTATGCCGGCATGCGCGCAACGGGTGCCGGCCATTTGGGTGCGGCCCTTGCGCCGACCCTGCGGCGTTGCACGCTCCTTGTCTGGAGCAATCGAATGTGTCGCAAACGCCATGCCCGGCCACGGGAAGTCCACAACGCAGTGATTGCGAACGTGTTGACCGAGGACCCGGACGAGCGCCGGCAGTGTGAGTATCTGGACAGCCATTCGCCCGAGAGGGCGCCGTAGGACTACTATGCCCGCACAACCCACACGTGGGCCCTTGCTGAGCCTGAAATGGCGTGCCATTGCGCTGACAAGCCTGGTGCTCATTGGTCTGGCGGCGTTGTACGCGCTCAACAGCCACAACAGTCTCACGCAGCGTTTTGAAGACAACCGCGATGCCGTGTACGAACGCCAGCTGCGCGAGACGGAACTGACCCTCACCCAGTCCGCCGACGGGCTGCGCAGTCTCGCCGGCCTGGTCAGTACCGCCTCCGGGCTTGACCAGGCCCTGCGGGAGGGTGACATCCCCGCCCTAAAGGGAACCTTCGGGCCAACCTGGGCCACGATGCAGCTCGATGCCGGGGTGGATGAGGTGCACATCTACTCCTCGGCCGGAGAGCCCCTGGCGACGTGGGGAGACAGCCTGGCAGGGAGCAGAGGACCCGTGCCCCGGGGACAGCCGTCGATCATGTGGGCAGACAGCTCGCCGGGGGTCGAGGCGCCTGCGCTGGCAATTTGGGTCCACCAGGTATTGCGGACGGAACAGCCCATCACGCGCCTGTATTGCGCTGACGACTGCCGCCAGTATGCGGTGGTGCCGCTGCTCGTCGGCGGTGCCACCGAAGTGGTGGTGGCCATGTCCCGCTCCCTGGCGGACGCGGCATTGCGGACCCGGCAGGTGTCCGGCAGCGAAGTGGCATTGCTGGTGGAGGACAACGGCTCGGCGGAAAATGCGCCCGAGAGGCACTTGTCGCGGTGGGGGGCTTCCGTGGTTGGCGTCACCACAGAACAACAAACCCTACCTGTCCTCCGCGTGGCCGCGGATAAGGCGGATTCGTCGCAGCTTTTCGGTGAGCGTGTCCGCGTGGAGGTGCAAGGGCGTCACTACGAGTTGGCAGGCGTGCCTTTGGAAAGGCGCAAGGAGGGCGCCGGCGCGGGCGGATACTTCGTCCTCATCTCGGACATCACGAAGGCCATGGCGGCGATCCGGCAAGACACGCGGGGTGCGTTGGCCGTTGCGTTGAGTGGCTGGCTGGCCGCCGAAGCCTTGTTGCTTGCCATTCTATGGAGGCCCATGAGCAGGCTGCGCCGCATGGCCGGCATGCTGCCGGCCCTGGCCCAGGGGCAGTTCGATCCGGTTCGCCGGAGCCTGGCTCCGAGACAGGGGCGCTGGGCGGACGAGATCGATGTGCTCGGTAGCGCCACTCTGGATCTCGCCAACAGGCTAGAGACCTTGCAGGATCAGGTCCGTTTCCGGGAGCAGCGTTTGGCTTGGTTGGCCAACCATGACTCCCTGACCAATTTGTATAACCGCCGTTACTTTCAGCAGGCGCTAGACCGCGCGCTGGCGGATTCCGGCCGCGGGGCCATGTTGTTTCTGGATCTCGACCGGTTCAAGGATGTCAATGAGCTCAGCGGCCATCACTCCGGTGACCAGTTGTTGCGGCTGGTGGCCGACGCGCTCGATGTGGAGCTCAGGAATGCAGGCGTCGTTGCCCGGCTGGGCGGGGATGAATTTGCCGTGTTGCTGGTGGATGCTGACGCCGCGCACGCCGAGGCCACGGCGACACGCGTAGTCGAGGTCCTCGACGCGCTCACATTTTCCGTGGGTGAGCGACTGCATCGGGCAGTGCCGAGTATCGGCATCGCGTTGTATCCGGACCATGGCGAAACCTCCGCTGAATTGATGGCCAGTGCGGATCTCGCCATGTACCAGGCCAAGGGCAGCAGCAATCAGCAACGCTGGTACCTGCTCTCCGGTGCTGCGGACACCCGGGCTGAGCTGCAGCACCGGGTCTATTGGATGGAGCGCCTTCGCGAGGCACTGGCAACGGATGGTTTCGAGTTGTTCGTGCAGCCGATTCTGACACTGAGCACAAACAAGGTTGACCACTACGAGGTGCTGGTACGCATGCGCGGTGAACAAGGCGAGCTGGTTTCGCCAGGGGTGTTTATCCCCGTTGCCGAGCAAAGCGGCCAGATCGTGGCGCTTGATCGTTGGGTGATTAGTCGCAGTCTCCAGTTGTTGCGTGATCTACACGTGTGCGGCCTGCGCCTGCACCTGGAGGTAAATATCTCGGCCGCGTCCCTCCGAGACGCGCAGCTAAGGGATTTCCTTCGCGATGAGCTGCGTGCGAGCGGCGCGGATCCGGCATGGCTGATTCTGGAGATCACGGAGACGGCTGCTGTCACCGATTTCGCCGCCGCGCGCACAGTCATGGAGGGGCTGCGTGAGCTTGGCTGTCACTTCGCGCTGGACGACTTCGGCGTGGGGTTCAGCACGCTCCATTATCTCGGGCAGTTGCCCGCCGACTATATCAAGATCGACGGATCCTTTATCCGCAACCTGACAGTCAGCGAGGAAGACCGCGTCATCGTCCGGGCCATTGCCGATATCGCCGCGGGATTCGGCAAGAAGACCGTGGCCGAGTTCGTGGACCAGGCGGCGATCGTTCCCCTGTTGATTGATTACGGCATTGACTTCGCCCAAGGCTATTACATCGATAAACCGATGCCTGTCGATGCCATCCCCGGTTACAGGGCCGGCCAGGGCAGTGACCGGGCGGATGCGCGGACCTCGGGGTGAACGGCAGCAGGAGCCGGGGTGTTCGCCGGCGCGCCGGACAATGTCTGGAGAATATCGTCGTAGAGGGCTTTGAATTCCGGGCGCATGGCGTCGACTGCCGTCTGTTCATGACGGATGTAGAAACCCGCTCGGCTCCCATGGTAGTGCGTCAATCGACCGATTTGAACGAATCGTAATCCCGTACCGGACAGCATGCGGGCAAGCCGGGGTTCCATCATGACGAAGACGTGGGGGCGACAATTCATCGCCACCAGCGCTGCTGCGGCCAGGAACAGCGAGACTGCAATCAACGGAAACGTGCGCATTTCCCGCTCAGAGAATGTGGCACCCGGCGCGGCGCCCCATGGAGTGTAGCGCTCCCCCGCACGCCTGCGGAATGCTTGTGGTACGGCCAGGCGGGAGATTTCGCAACATTCCGCCTGGGGCATCAATGCCGGATGCAACGCTGGGTGATCCAGGCTGTCATCACAGAAGCGCTGCAGGGGAAGCAGCCCAAGCGCTCCGTGCGATGGTGCCGAACGTATCAGTCGAACAGTCCCAGCCGACATGCCTGTGGGTTTGTGGATCAATGCGCAGTGACGCGCTGTTGCGTCATACTCGTCGCGCTCCAGGCCTCCAGGGCAGTCTTCCTCCTGCTCAAAGCCGAACTCCCTGCAGTACACTTCGTACCGCAGGCGAAAGGTCCGCTCCTTCATCGAAGGGCTGACCGCGACCTCTGGGCGGAAATACTCCTGAAATTGCTGCGCCAGTTCATGCTTGTCCATTGTATTTTGGCTCCATCGGCTTCTCGGTTGGGCACTTCGCAAGGGTTTTTACCTATATCTCCGGGATAGTGTATAATCGAAAGCGGAGGGGGGCCACATTGGGACTCTGCCACGGTCAACCCCTAATTACATACAACATCCCCATGCATTAGCAATCGCCTCTCAGCAACTTTCATGTAACTGTCGGGAATCCGGCGCGCGCAGGTTTGCGATTACCCACTGTTCAGCGGCAGAATCAAAGCGCATGCTCCGCGCTCCGTTGCCCTTCGATGCTCGCCAGCCCGTGCTTGGCGGCGGAAAGTGAGGGATGTTCCCTGGCCGACGCGGTTGGGGGATGTTATCCGCTTGGTGTGGCTCTTGCTAGGGTTGCTCAGGAGCCGAATATCGTGTGTGGCGGCGTGTTTGTGGGCGGGGTCACTAGGCGGCGCCCGCGCCAACTCTCGCGTGCCGGTAGCCTGGATTGCGGGCCGCCGGCGACGGTGCCGCCGTGGGCGCCCATCTGGACGCTTGGTGGAATAAGATGCCACGGAGCTGACGCCATGGGGGATTTCAGCGAAGCCGAGATGGCCGCCGCCCTGGAGGCGTGTGCCCGCGAGCCGGTT
>NZ_SKOG01000248.1 GCF_007120195.1 Aquisalimonas sp. | reverse complement strand
TTGCGCAGTTCACCGTGGCGGCGAGTCAGGCGTTGAACCTGACCTCCGCTAGCGCGGAGAGGTCATACCCGCCCATGGCGTCCGCCCGCTGCCGAAGCCGCTCCCCGCGGGCAAAGGCCAGCAGGCGCTGCAGCGGCGACTCGAAGTACACCCGGCGGCGCATAGCCAGATCGAACACTTCCTCGTGAAGGGGTATGAAATCGAGCCCGTGGCGCCGCGCTGCCGCCTCCACCGCCAGGCCGGTATCCGCATCGCCCTCACGGATCGACAGGGCCAGATCGTCCTCGCTGAGAGACGCGTAAGGCGTGAAGTTCAGTCGTTCCGGGACAATGCCGCGGTGCTCCAGCAACGAGCGGAAGAGCGCGTCCGCCCCCGCCTCACGCTGGCGATGGGCGACCCGCACGGGGCTGGATGCCAGATCCTGGAGGTCCCGGATGCCGTGCGGATTGCCCGGCTGCACCAGCAATCCCTGGGTGCGCCGCGCCCAGTGGATGATCACCAGGTCGCGCATCCCTGATAGCCCCAAGTGGGTCGGGTCATTGTAGTGACCGGTGCCGTGGTCGATCACGTGCAGGCCGGCGACCATCGCCTCGTCCCGAAGCAGTCGCCTGACGCCGTCCCCGCTGCCGTTACAGAGGAACGCGAGGTCCGCGCCCGCCTCCCGGATCGCCCAGTCCAGCAATGGATCCTGACTCCCCGCAAGGACGGGGGGGATCGCATGCGGCGGGGCCTGATCCCCTTCGAGGTGGTTCATGACCCACAGGTCGATGCTGTCCCGGGGGAACAGCAGCTTGCCGGTGACCTTCGTCGACGGGATCAGCCCCTGCCGGACCAGGTCGTAGATCTTGCGCTCCTTCATCCGTAGGTACGCGGCGACCTCAGCGGTCGTCAAATACCGGTGATGCACGACCTTGTCATTGTCTGTCATATGGCTGCACATATTTCAGGGTCGGATGATAACGGTTGTTATTATGCACACAATGCTGTCTGTGCTCCTATAAGGGTCAATCCGGATGGATAACGCCTTCCAGGCGGCCTTTCAACTGATTGTGGCGATGGATCCCGTGTTGATCGGGATCGTGACCCTGTCGCTGCAGGTCTCCCTGACGGCTGTCGCCATCGCCAGCGTGATCGCGCTGCCGCTGGGCGCCGCCATCGCCCTGTGGCAGTTCCCGGGCCGCGGCCTGGTCGTTGTGGTCCTCAATGCGCTCATGGGCCTGCCGCCGGTGGTGGCGGGGCTCATGGTCTATCTCATGCTGTCCCGCGCCGGCCCCCTGGGCCAGTTCGGGCTCCTGTTCACGCCCACCGCCATGGTGATCGCGCAGATCGTGTTGATCCTGCCCATTGTCGCGGCGTTGTCCCGGCAGGTGATCGAGGAGCTGTGGGGCGAATACCGCGAGCAGTTGCAGTCGCTGGGCGTCTCGCGCCTGCGGGCCATCCCGACGCTGCTTTGGGACGCTCGCTTCAGCCTGATCACCGTCGTACTGGCGGGCTTCGGGCGGGCAAGTGCGGAAGTGGGCGCAGTGCTGATCGTCGGCGGCAACATTTCCGGCGTCACCCGGGTAATGACCACGGCCATCGCGCTTGAGACCAGCAAGGGCAATCTGCCACTGGCGCTGGGCCTGGGCATCATCCTGCTGCTGCTGGTCGCCTCGGTGAACGCGGTGGCCTACATCATCGGTGAAGCGGCGAAGAGGCGGCTGGGATGAATCGCGCCGAATCACTCTCACTGCTGCCGCTGGAGCTCCGGGGCGTCACCTTCCGCCACCGCGGCCAGACGCTGCTCCAGCCGCTGGATCTGCGCCTGGAGCGTAACGGCAAGACCATGATCATGGGGCCGAACGGGGCGGGCAAGAGTCTCCTGATGCGCATCTGCCACGGCCTGCTGCGGCCGACCGGCGGCTCGGTCCGCTGGGCCGGAAATGGCGCCACCGCGGAGACCATACGTCGTCGGCAGGCCATGGTGTTCCAGCGGCCGGTGATGTTGCGCCGCTCGGCGCTGGCCAACGTGCGTTACGCGCTGGCGGTCCAGGGTGTGTCCCGCGGGGAACGCCGCTGGCGCGCCGACGAGGCCGTCGAGCGCTTCGGGCTGCAGAGCATCGCACATCGGCCCGCCCGTGTGCTCTCGGGCGGCGAGCAGCAGCGCCTCGCGCTGGCCCGCGCCTGGGCCCTGCGCCCGGAGATCCTGTTCATGGACGAACCCACCTCGGCGCTGGATCCGGCTGCCATCAAGGCGGTG
This sequence comes from Aquisalimonas sp., assembly GCF_007120195.1. Classification (GTDB taxonomy): domain Bacteria; phylum Pseudomonadota; class Gammaproteobacteria; order Nitrococcales; family Aquisalimonadaceae; genus Aquisalimonas. The sequence continues at coordinate 4,098 of NZ_SKOG01000248.1, read as the reverse complement.
GAAGAGGCGGTGGACACATTCCACGGCGAGGGCACCCGCATCGTCATGACGACCCACGACCTCGGGCAGGCCAGGCGCCTTGCGGATGACGTGATCTTCCTCGTCGACGGCCGCCTGGTGGAGCGGGCGCCGGTGCGGGAGTTCTTCGAGCACCCCTACAGCCGCGAGGCAGCCGCCTTTGTCCAGGGCGATCTGGTCTGGTAGCCGCCCCGAGGCGTCTTGGTGCAAGGCAACACTGGAGGAGAGATCCATGAAGAACGTGTTGAGAAACGCCGCTGTCGCGGCCACGGCCCTGTTTGCCGCCACCGCGGCGCATGCCGACCGGGATCGCTACATCACGCTGGCATCCACCACGTCCACCGAGGCCTCCGGACTGTTCGAGCACCTCGTCCCGCAGTTCCGGGAGGCGACCGGCATCGACGTGCGCGTGGTGGCCGTCGGCACTGGCCAGGCGTTCGAGATTGGCCGCCGCGGTGACGCCGACATCGTGCTGGTCCACGACACTACCGGGGAGGAGGAGTTCGTCGCCAACAACTACGGCCGAGAGCGCCGGGACATCATGTACAACGACTTCATCCTGGTCGGCCCGTCGGAGGATACCGCCGGCCTGCGCGATGCGGACAGCGCCCTGGACGCGTTCAGCCGCATTGCCGAGGCCGAGCACCCGTTCACCTCCCGCGGTGACGACAGCGGCACCAACCGGGCCGAGCTGCGGCTCTGGGGCGAGGCCGGTGTCGATCCCGGCGGCCAGTGGTACCGGGAGCTCGGCAGCGGCATGGGTGAGACGCTGAACACCGCCGCGGGCATGGACGCTTACACCTACGTGGATCGCGCCACCTGGACCGCCTTCGACAACCGCCAGAACCTGGAGCTCGTCTACGAGGGCGACCCCGTGATGTTCAACCAGTACGGCAGCCTGCCACTGAGTCAGGAGCGTCACCCGGACCTCAAGCACGACATGGCCGAGGAATGGCACCAGTGGTTGCTCTCCGACGAGGGCCAGGCCGCCATCGCCAGCTATGAGCTGCGCGGCGAGCAGCTCTTCTTCCCCAACGCGGAGTGATCGCTCGAGATCAGACACCCCGGCCTGTGGTTCGACGCGTGACACCGGCCCTCAAGAGCAGAAGAACGCATAAGGGCAATGCGTTATGAAACGCACAACACTGGTACTGATCACTGCCGCTGGTCTCACCGCAACGGGCGCGGCTCAGGCGACAGATGTTGATATCTACGGACAGGCCCGCCTGCACCTGAATTACATCGATAACGGCGCGAGCGGCGACGATGCTTTTTCAGCCGCCAGCGTCTCGACCAACGCCAGCGTCCTTGGTTTCCGGGCCGAGCACGAACTCTCGGACCGGCTCACCGGCATCGTGCAGATCGAGGGACAGGTCAACCTGACCAACAACGCGGCAGCGAACGAGCGTTTCACGTTCCGGGACAGCTTCGTTGGCCTGGATGGCGCGGCGGGCCTGTTCCGGGTTGGTCGTTACGACACGCCCGTCAAGCTGATTCGCACCCGCACGGATCTGTTCGGCAATCAGATCGGTGACGCGAGGAATCTGATGCGCAACGACTATGACGGTCAAGGCTTCGACGACCGATTGCGCAGCAGTCTCTGACGACGAGAGGGACGTGGTTCGACTGGGTGGCTACTACGACATCAACGACCTGCGGGTTACCGGCTTCGCACAGACGGCTCCGATCCGGACGACAACCTGGGCCGGAAGACGCGCGCTATTTCTCTCTGTTCGGAGAAAAGGACAAGTCACACGGCTATGCGCGCCTGAACCCGGACGGCGAGCTGCGGATGCTCACAAAGCAGCCCAGGCAGCTGCGTTTCCTGCGTCGGGCGGATCGTGCGCCGGTGTACACCTATCTTTCGGAAGGCACCACGGAATCACCGAACTTTCACGCGACAAGGGATCATTTCGAGACGGTTCGACAGCTCTCCGACACGAACACGCAGCAGGATCAGTACCAATGGGCGGGGGATACCTTGCTGAACTACGAGAATCAATACGGCCGCAGCCAGCAGGCCAGGCTTCTGTACCCGGCAGACTATCGCTCCGAGCGAGAGCACCCAATGGTGGTGCTGATCTACGAAAATCGCTCCGACAACCTGCACAGCTACAATGCGCCGAATCTGGCGAGGCTATGCAACCAGCACGTGTTGTCATCGGCGGGTTTCGCCGCTGGATGACCTGTGCCCCCCAACCCATCAGCTCCTGCGGACTCGGCCATGATTTCCATGAAGGCGCTAGCGGGGCGCAGCCTTGACAACTTTGCTCTTTTCGCAAATGATAAGCATTCTCATTTACACATCTCGCACGTAAACTTCGGATGAGCAGCCATGCCGTACCAGGTGATCGCCCAGCTCAACGGAAGAAACCCGGTGCTCCAGATCAGGGATACGTCCTCTAACCAGATGCGTCTTGTCTGGGAGTATCGGAAGCCTTCGGAACTCGGGGAATCCGTGAGCGGGGAACTTCTTGCTGATCTGGAACGGGAGGAAGCCTTGCATGATCTATTTCGTCGCCTGTTCCTGTTGACCACCGAGCAATACCTGCGCGGCGAGCTATCCGAAGAAGACTTGCGAAGCCGGCGGCACCGGTCAATTAAAGGCTCCACCGACTCATGAGCGGCTAGTCGGATGCGTTGTGGAGACGGAGTTCAGAGGCGATCCCGGAGCAGCCTGCTCAGGCCTGCAGGGAGTTCCCTCTGGCGGTGAACTTAGGCATACACCCACTTCGCCGACCAGAAGCTGCACCTTGAAACCGACAGCCGGACTGGCTGCTGTCCAGACCGTCGGCGGAGGTTCGCGGCAAAGTAGTGAGTGGCGGCTGCGGGTCGGAAGCCGTCTTTTGGGTCAGGTCGCCGTCTACGTAATCGGGGCCATGCTTGTGGCGCGGTTCGGGTCACCGAGTTAGTCGCCGCGGCCTCGATTATGCCGCCATCGTCGTTATCAGGCTTGTTCACACGGGTACTGACGGGCCAATGCCAAGCAGACCTTGAGCCAGGGGCCGAGTGGTTTGCTTGATTGCGTCGCGCTCGGTCACGTTCGGGTTCAGCCAGGAGCGGTAGGGGTCCGGATCAAGCAAGAGCGGCATGCGGGAATGGATGTGGGTTATAGGGGGCGGGGTGCGTCCTCGCCTGCCCAGGGAGGCCGAAATCCCCAAAGGCAAAGCCGACGCTGTAGACGGCTGTCGTCCTGCCAGACAACGTGTGGCCTATTCTTTTTCATCTGCTCCCCCGGAATGCGCCACATTTTCCTGGACAGGCCCAACTGGTCCCAGATCGCCTGCCTCAGTTCGCCTTGGCGGACGAAGTTGAGCATCAAGTGGTGGAGCGCGGCTAAGGTGGCGGGTTCTCCGGTATAACCTCGCATCGCCCGCGTGAGAGCGCGCCCGTTTTCTGGGGTCGTCACCGCGGCGCGGGGCCGCCTGCGCTACGAGCCAGTGTGCCTTTGAGGCTCGCAGCGGGATTCCACGTCGCTTTACCCCAGGCGATGGCGTAGTCGAAGATTTTTCCTATCCGCTGGCGGAGCCAAGGAAAATTTAAGTGTCTGTGTTTGATATGAAAAACAGATCGACCGGGAACAGAGTGGAATGGAGGCTGGCGCCCCGGGCAGGACTCGAACCTGCGACCTACCGCTTAGGAGGCGGTTGCTCTATCCGCTGAGCTACCGGGGCGTTGCGGCGCAGTATAGCGAAGGCGGCGGATGGGCTGAACCCGCCCAGGGAAATCCGCAGACGGAGTGGCCATCGGCCGGCCTCGAGCTGCCGCCGAGAGTTTGTTCGGGGAAGGCCCCGTCGGCGCGTTGCATGGGTACCGCGCGCATGCCGGGTGGCGCGCCTGCTTGGGGCAGGACCGCGACGTCACGGCGCGGGCGGTTGGTTACCTTCCACTTCATTGGCAGCGTCCCTATGGGTCAACCCGTTCTGAGCGCGGATGGACGGGGGCGCAGGGCGCCAGAAGCAAAAAAATTAGCCGCTGAACGGCATCGGATCAGCGCCTCTGTGCGGGCTGGGCGACAGGAGTATTGGAATGCATTGCACAACTGGGGCCGGCCACTGTGGTGTCTCCCCGGGATGAATC
>NZ_SKOG01000281.1 GCF_007120195.1 Aquisalimonas sp. | reverse complement strand
CAGTTCCTCATCGTCCCCGGCTTCATCGCGGGGATGGGCGGCGGCATCAACCTGTCATCCACCACTGTCATGCGAGCGGAGTAACCATGCACCAGAACATTTACCAAGGAACGGGTTTGGGGGCGCGCGGGCCACGGCATCAGCGGGGGGCCTCCCTGGTGCTGATGGCGATCTCGCTGGTGGTGCTGTTCGGCTTCGGCGCCCTGGCGCTCGACGGCGCCAATCTGTATGTGGCGCGCAATGAGCTGCAAAACGCAGCCGATGCCGCCGCCCTCGCCGGTGCGCGCGTGCTCTACGTGGATGACGGCTCCATGGTGAACGCGGGCGCCAACCAGGTCGCTTACGACACCGCCGTCTCCAACAACAGCCAGGGCACAGCGGTGGAGGTGGCCAGCGTCGAGCGCGGGCACTGGAGCTTCACCACCCAGACCTTCACAGCGAACCCGTCCCTGGAGCCTGTGGACCTCTTCGACGTATCCACGGCCGAGCTGGACATGAACCTCGATTTCATCAACGCCATCGAGGTCGTCACGGAGCGCCGGGCCACCCCAGTGCAGGCGTTCTTCGGTTTTGTCCTCGGCTTTACCGACTATACCGTCTCAGCCCGGTCCGTTGCCTACATCGGCTTCGCCGGATCCCTGCGCCCGGAGGATGTCGATCAGCCGATCGGCTTGTGCAAACAGGCGCTCACATCAGGCGGTGAATACGACTGCAGCGTGGGACGCTTCATCCCCAGCTCGCAGTCGAACCAGACCATGTCCGAGACCGGCGGCTGGAGCTCGTTCTGTCAGGAGGGCGCCTGCCAGGGCGGCACCAACACCTCGGAGCTGCGGCCACTCGTGTGCGCCGACGGCAATCCGAACGAGATGACCTTCGGCGAGCCCCTGGCCACCCTCGGCGGGCAATCCCAGGCAACATTCAACGATCTATACGACTGCTGGGTCGAGGAGACCGGCCAGCAAGGGCTGTGGAACATGACCTTGCCGGTGATCGACTGCCCCGACGGCAACGTGGGCCCCTGCAATGACCTGGTGGGCGCGGTCAACGTCAATATCGCCTGGATCGTGGATCAAGCCAACAACATCGATGCCGATGCCCCCTACCAGATGGAGCTGCCGCCCGAGGACAGCGACGGCGAGTCACCCGGCACCTGGTCCAACGATTCGGACGACGGCATCGAGCGCTGGGACGATTTCGTGGAGACGTTCAACATTCGCAAGCCGGACGGGACGCTCGCCACATGGGACGACGACCCGCAAGAGCGGGGATGGAAGCAGAAGACCATCTATTTTCTCCCGGACTGCTCGTTCAGCGAACCCATCGGCCAGACCGGTGGCGAGAACTTCGGGGTGCTGGCGCAGATCCCCGTGCTGGTGGACTGATCGCACGTTGCAGCGAAACAGCTAATTCCGCGAGCGGGACCGCCTGTCCAGAAGCCCCTGAGGCAGGCGTTCGGGTCCAGCGCCCGCCCCGCTCGCGGACATTGCCGCCCGGGAATCCGGTTGCTGACCGGCAGTGCAGGGTCTGACCCTCTGGCGGTATTGAGACGGCGTCTCGCCCACGTAACGGTGGAATGTGCGCGTGAAATAGGACAGGTCGCGAAAACCGACGCTGTAGCACACATCCGACACCGAGGCGCCCGGGTGGCTGAGCATGGCCTTAGCAGCGGTGATGCGCGTTTGCAGCACGAACTCCTGAAACGTCAAGTCGTACTGGCGCTTGAAGAGACGGCTGAACTGAAACGGCGTCAGCCCGCAGAGTTCCGCCACCCTCCCCTGGACGATCTTCGTGTCCAGATTCCGCTGCACGTACGACACAGCCAGTTCCAGGGCCCCATGCTTGTCCGGCCCCCCGCTCCCGCGGATACGGAGCTCCGAGGGCATGGCGTTAAGGGGCATCAGTGGACCGGTTAACGGACGCTGCCCCCTTCCGGGCGCCGACTGGACGGTGGACAAGGCGTTGAGCACCGAGAGGAAGCGCTCGAGATCCACCGGTTGTACGAAGTAATCCCACACCCGCGCGCGAAACGCCCAGACTGCGAGCGATTCCGAATGCGCTTGGGTAATCATGATCAACGGAACGGACGGGATGCGCTCCTTCGCCTGGCGCAGCTCCGCGAGGCCCCGCGCGTCCGGGTAGTCGAACTGGAAGCAGGCGACCAGTGGATTCTCCTGCTCCATAACGGGTAGCGCGTCTTCCCCCCGGGCAATTTCCCGGACTTGGTACCCGTTACTGACCAGGGCCTTAAGGTATTCGGTGTTCGCGGCCTCCTCGAAGTTCCGCGCGACAACCAAGACACGCCAGTGCGCCTCCATGCGCCCCCCATTGTTCCCTGTCCATTGACGTTTTCTTGTCGGCCACCATCCCTTGGCGCCGGTCTTCCGTGGCACGATCGGTCTATTGCCACGCCACCTCCCTTCGATTCTCAAGCAAGCGGGCCTCCGATACAAGCAGGGATTGATCCGGATGCCCGCCGTGCCCTCCGGACTATCAACCTGCCGCCACCTGATAGGCATGGGCTGCCCGCAGTACGGTCGCCTCCTCCCAGCGGCGTCCCACGAGCATCATCCCCACCGGCAAACCCCCGGAGAGCCCCACCGGCACGCTCATGGCGGGGTGCCCTGTGACGTCGAAGGCCGCCGTGTTCTGAAGATTTCCCAATGCGCCGGCGAGAATGCTGCCCAGGCTGCGGTCGGCGGGGCATCGAACGGCCTTCATGGCGGTAGTCGGCAGGAGCAGCAGATCGTATTGCGCCAGCACCCGGTCGTATTCGGCACGCAGCCGACGACTGAGATTCTGCGCCTTGCCGTAATAGTGGCGGTTGTACTCTTCCGACATGTAATGCCCGGCGAGCACGGTGACCTTGACGGTATCGCTGTAGTCGCGCCCCCGAGCCCGCCGCGCCCGGCCGTAGAAGTCCATGAGATCGGTGCTGTAATGGCCGCGCCAGTTGGTGCCGTAGGCATCGCCGCGGACCATCAGCTCCGTGGCGCCCTCGAAGGCGATGGCGCTCCAGATGGCCAACCCATCCGCATGCATGGGTACCGACACCTCGGACGCGGTGGCGCCGGCACGCTCAAGCACACTCACTGCCTCACGCACCGCGGCGTCCACATCGGACTCGCTGGCACCGGGGATGCCAAAACCCTCCCGCAGGACACCGATGCGCACGCCGTCAAGACTCTCGCTTAGCGCCTCCGTGTAACGGGCGGTCTGTACGTCGTACTGCCGCGGATCCAGTCCGTCGGCGCCGGCGATGACCTCAAGCATCCGTGCGCAGTCCTCTGCTGTGCGCGCCATGGGGCCGACGTGATCCAGCGTGATCTCGATGGGGAAGATGCCGGTATAAGGCACCAGGCCATGGGTGCCCTTGAGCCCATAGCAGCCACACCAGGAGGCCGGCAGCCGGATGGAGCCCCCTTGATCCCCGCCCAGCGCCATGTCCACTTCCTTGTTGGCAACGACAGCCCCACTACCGCTGGACGATGCCCCGGGCAAATGCTCGGCGTTATGGGGGTTGACGGGTTGGGGTTCCGGGTAGCCGGTACAGCCCCCGCCATCGAAGCAAAACGCCGGCACGGCGGTCTTGCCGATGATGTGCGCACCGGCATCCAGCAGGCGTGTCACCACCGTCGCGTCCTCGCGCGGCACGTAGCCCTCCATAATCGGCGAGCCGTTCAGCATGGGGATTCCAGCCACGGCGATGTTGTCCTTGATCGCGACGGTGCGCCCGGACAACGGCCCCTCGCCGGCTCCGGGGACTGAGCACTTCCAGCTCCAGCCATTGACGGGGTTGTCCGCACCCACCGGCCGATGCCCAACACAGGCCCGCGGGTATTTCACCGGCAGCAGCTCATCGGGCAGCTCGTCCAGCCGGTCGTAGACGGCCATGGACGCCGCGATGGCGGATTCGAACTCCTCAAGCGCCTCGGGTGAGAGGTCGAAACCGTAGTAATCGGAGATGGACTCCAGCGCATCCTGATTGGGTCGCTTCACGCTCATGGGGGACGGCCTCCTGTAGATCGCGTTCAGGTGCAGCCGCACTCCCGCGGCGGGGTGATGCTGTGTCCTCGCTTGAGCATTGCAAACACCCGAAGCCTGTCAACCTCTCTGCCGTGTTGATTTCGATCACCGAGCGAGGCATGGTCGAGTGTTCCCGTAAGCGGACGACTGTAAGGCGGTGTCCTGGGCCATGAACCCCAGAGTCTTTTTCCCCTCGGCCGGTCTCGTGTTGGCGCTGGTCATCGCCGGTGCGGTGTGGACTGAGCCTGTCGGCGACGCGATCGCGGCGGTGCAGCAATTCCTTACGCTGCAGTTCGGTTGGTTTTATACGGCCGTGGTCGGCTTACTGCTGGTGTTTGTCCTCGCGGTGCTGGTGCACCCGAACTTTCGTCGGCTGCGCCTGGGTCCGCCGGATTCGCGCCCGGAGTACACGTACCTCTCCTGGTTCGCCATGCTGTTCTCCGCGGGCATGGGCATTGGGCTGTTGTTCTACAGCGTGGCCGAGCCCGTGCTGCATTACCTGGAGCCACCCCGGGGAGAGCCCGGCACGGTGGACACCGCCAACGAGGCACTGCGGCTCACCTTTTATCACTGGGGGCTGCACCCCTGGGCGATCTACATCATTGTCGCCCTGTCCCTGGCGTTTTTCTCCTATCGCCACGACCTGCCGCTATCGATACGCTCCGCGCTCTACCCGCTGATCGGCAAGCGCATCAACGGCATCGCCGGCGACATCATCGATACCCTGGCCGTGGTCGGGACTCTGCTCGGCGTCGCGACTTCCCTTGGGCTGGGCGTCATGCAGGTGAACGCGGGGCTGGAGCACGTGGGGCTGATCGAGGTCTCAACGCGCAACCAGATTCTGCTGATCGTCGGCATCATGGGCATCGCCACGGTATCGGTTCTCAGTGGCCTGAACAACGGCATCCGCGTGATCTCCCGGGTCAACCTGTTCCTCGGCGCCGCCTTGCTGGTGTTCGTTGCCGCGGTGGGTCCAACGGTGGTGATCCTGTCCGCCCTGCTGCAGACCTTCGGCACCTATGTTCAGGGCCTGGTGGAGCTGACGTTTCGGACGGATATCTTCCGCGGCCGCGAGTGGCAGGCGGATTGGACACTCTTTTACTGGGCCTGGTGGATCGCCTGGTGCCCCTTTGTCGGCATGTTCATCGCCCGGGTCTCGCGCGGGCGGACAGTGGGCGAGTTCATCATGGGCACGCTCCTGGTGCCGACGGGCTTCACATTCGTCTGGTTATCCGTCTTTGGAGCCACCGCCCTGCACCAGGAGATGCTCGACTCGGAGCTGGGGGCCATTGTGCAGGCCAGTGAATCCCAGGCACTGTTTGCCATGCTGGAGACCCTGCCCATCGCCGCCATCACCGTTCCGCTGGCAACGGTGGTGATCGTGGGCTACTTCGTGACGTCCGCCGACTCCGGGGCGCTCGTCATGAATATCCTCGCCTCCGGTGGCGATCCGAACCCACCACTGTTCCAGAAACTCTTCTGGGCCGTTCTCACCGGTGCGGCCGCCGCCGTGCTCCTGGTCGCCGGCGGGCTCCAGGCGCTGCAGACAGCGACGCTGACAGCGGCACTGCCGCTGGCGGTGGTGCTCCTGATCATCGCCTGGGGCCTGTGGACGGCGTTCCGGGCCGATGCCTATCAGGCACACGAGGTGACCCCGATGCCCGAACCCCCGATCCAGAAGCTGGTCCGTTATCTCGACGAGCGCCGCGGGAGCCAAGGAGGTCGCCGTTGACTGCCGACGACACCCGCCGCAGCGAGCGCCGCAACACCTGGCTGGAGCGCGTGCGCAAGGTGTTGCGCCGCAAGGAAACAGTGCGCGACCCGGACCGGGCCGCACAGGCCGAGATAGCCGCCGGCGAGGCGCTTGCGCACTGCTTTCGGGAATCTGTCCTGCCGGCCCTGGGTGCGGTGCGCGACCGGCTGAACGAAGAAGGCTATGCCGCCACGGTCGAGGCGCAGGACCGCCAGGCTCGATTAACGGCCGTCCGGGATGAGGCCACCTATTGCGTCTATCAGGTGGAGGGGCGGCTGTACCACAAGCCCGCGTTCGCCTTTCCCGCCCTGCATGGCAAGCCCGACCGGCCTCAGTACGCCTGCCTGCACATCGAATGCGAGGGCCAGTCCCAGGAATGGGACATTCGCCACTGCAGTTATGAGGCGCTCTACGAAGACGCCCTCGGGAAATGCCACCGGTGGCTCGAGTGGTAGCCGCCCCACCGCGCCGTTTTCAACTGGGCAGGTATTCCCTGCTCCAGCTCTCGCTGATTGCACCGGCTTCGAGCATGGCTTCGATCTCGGCGTCATCATAGCCGAGTTCCCTCATGACGCCGCGCGTCGATGCGCCGTATTTTTCCGCGGGCGCCAGCGCGGAAACCCTTCCGCGTACCGGACGCACTGCGTAGGGATCCAGCTGGGTAACGGTATGCCCGCTCGGATGATCCTCGTAGATCGAGAACGAATAGCTCCCCCGGGATGTTCCCGGTGTGCCGTCCGCGAGGTGGCTGTTATGGGCGCGGATGGTGTCGAAACGCTCGGTGTCGGCTTCGTAGGCGCTCAGCAGCACGAAACGGCCGGAAGACGTGCCATAAAAGCGTGAAAGCTCGTCGTAACCGTGCACCTCGCGCCCGGCCGGCTCGTCGAAGGGCCCGCGTTTTTCATAGTCATAACAAAACGGGATCTGCGCCAAACCGCTCAGCGCGGACAGCGAAGTGCGCGGCCGCCCCGTACGCCCGGTCTTGAGCTTCTGGTAGAGCGCGGCCGCTATGACGAGCGCGCCACCGAATCCACACATAACGTCGATCGTACCCACGTGAGCGTGCTCTTCGGGCGTCTCCATCGAGCCACCGAAACGCGTCATGATCCCCGTCGTGGTGGCCTGTACCAGATCGTCATAGCCCAGATAGCCGGTGCGCGGCCCCCGCCCGTCCTTGCACTTGTAGGTGCGGTAAGAAGGGTCGAGGAGTTGCTGCAGATCCTCGTAGGAGAGGTTCATCGGCAGCCCCTCGGAATGGCGGTGCTCGATTTCCTGCTCACGCTGGGTTTTGTAGCGCTCGGGATAGTCTTCGATCTTGATAGAGTTGTAGCAAAGCCCTTCCATCACGGAGGCTGCCAGCGGCACCTCGATCTGATCGCCCAGCCCAGTGCGCTCGCGCGCCTGCAGAGCCAACACCGTCGCTGAGGCTGCCAGCATGGTGCCGTAAGCCGAGGACAATGGAAGAGGAGAGAATGATGGATTGATCCCCATCAGCACTCGATTCAGACCCATATCCGTGAAAACGCCGGAATTGGCGGCGATCACGCTTTCGTAAGCGCGCCATTCGCGGCGCTATACGTCATTGGAGGCAAAGCCGGTGATGGAGATCGTGATCAGCTCCGGGCGCGCTTTTCGCAGTTCGGCGAAATCGATCCCGAGCCGGGCCATGACGCCCGAACGAAAGCTTTCGACCACGATGTCGGCCTCCTCGATCAGCGCAAGGGCCTGTTTCAGCCCCCCGATGTCTTGAGATCGATCTGCACGATCAACTTATTGCGGTTCAGCGTGGCGTTTGCCGGACTGTCCCAGAGTGGACCCGAGGGCGGGTGAATGTGCACGACCGTCGCGCCGAAATCGGCGAGTATCATCGAGACAGCGGGTCCGGCTATATATTGACCGAAGTCAACGACCTTAACATTGGACAGTGGAAGCAGGATGCTTGTATCAGCGGCCATCATAGTCATCCTGTGCTGTGGTCGTCTCAATCCACGGACGGTGGTGTGGCTACAGGCCGCCCTTCTATCGGGGCGCTGTCACGGGCTTCGTTCTTCACCAGCAATTCCCGCAGATTAACAGGGGGCATGTAATATCAGTTGTTTACGATACATTTGCGCGATAGCTTCTCGCAACATAAGCTAGGCCACTGAATCCCCTCAGTGGAGTGCTGCGCATGGCCGCCCCTCTACCGAAACTGCGCCAAGACCTCTCCATGCCGGGGCTCGTGGCGAGCGAGCGCAGGTGCTTCGCCAAGCTCGAGGATCCGCGCCGGCGTCAAAGCAGTGTACGCCACACGCAGCGATACGCTGAGCGCGGCACTGGCGATGTTCTCGGTGAAGTACCCCTCGCTGCTGCAGTTCGATCGCGGTCTCCACGACGATGCGGTGGTGCGCCATAATCTGCACGTAAGCGTCCCGCTGGGAGGTCCCCCTCGGCGTTTGGGCCGGCGGCATCACAGTGTGTGCACAGACGGCGATCAATCGCCTCGAGCAGAATCCGCAAGGCCGTGTCGAGCGCGCCCGGTTGGTGATGCAAGCGCCAGCGAAGGCGCTTGGGCAACGACAGAACCCACTGGCGCAGCGCCCCACGGGCGGCAAGACGTGGTCGGCGAGATGGGCCGCCGTCTCGGCCATATGGAGGCCTATTCTCGGCGCGTACCCGACCACAGTGGTGTGATGCATTAAGCTTGCTATTCAATGGAATCGAACTTTCCTCTGCGTAAAGTCTCTGTGTGAACACGCGGGCAAATCAGCCGATACTCGGTCTTCATGCACTCGGGCAGGCGAGCACCCATTGGTTAAACCGGATCTGATACTTGCTGGAGGGGGGCTGGCCAACTGCCTGATCGCCTGGCGACTCGCTGTGCGGCGGCCCGAAATCAAGGTGCTCATCCTTGAGCGCGATCATCGTCTCGGGGGCAATCACACCTGGTCCTTCCATCGCAGCGATCTGGATGCGGCGCAGAACGCCTGGGTCAGCCCCATGGTGGCTCACGACTGGCAGCACCATCAGGTGCGCTTTCCGCAACGGACTCGGCAAATCGCTGGCGCGTACCGCAGCGCCACGTCGGATCGACTGCACCATCATTTAATGGAGAGCGGCATTGCCAAGGTGCGCTTCGGGGCGGAGATATCCCAGGTTGCCTCTGATGCGGTAAGGCTTGCGGACGGGACCCTGCTTGAGGCTCGCGCGGTAATTGATGGCCGCGGGCAACGGGATAATCCGCATCTGGTGCTCGGATTTCAGAAATTCCTGGGCCTTGAGGTGGAGTTGGACGAAGCCCACGGGCTGTCCGGTCCGGTGATCATGGACGCCACGGTTTCCCAGGCTGACGGGTACCGCTTTGTCTACGTCCTTCCTTTCGGCGCACGACGCCTGCTTATTGAGGATACGCGTTACAGCGATGGCGCCGATCTTGACCGTGCGGAGTTGCGCGACGCCGTAACCGCCTATGCTCAGGATCAGGGTTGGCGTATCGCGAGGGAGCACCGCGAAGAGCGTGGTATTCTTCCCATCCTGCTTGCAGGCGATCTCGACGCGTACTGGAATACCGGCGAGAAGGGTGTGGCACGCAGCGGTCTGGCCGCGGCGTTGTTTCATCCCACCACCGGGTATTCCCTGCCTTTTGCGGTCCGCCTGGCCGACGCCATCGCCGAGCATGAGGACCTTTCCGCTCCCGGGCTTCATGCCCTGACCTATGCTCACGCCGTGAACGTCTGGCGGGAGACCGGCTTTTTTCGCCTTCTGAACCGTATGCTGTTTCGAGCGGGCATACCGGAACGGCGATACCTGGTGCTCCAGCGCTTCTACGGTCTGTCTGAAGCTCTGATAGCGCGCTTCTATGCCGCACGACTGACTACCGCCGACAAGATCCGGCTTCTCGCCGGCAAGCCTCCGGTGCCGATATTGCCGGCGCTGGCCTGCCTGTCCGAACGTGCACTGTATCGCCGTGAATCGAGGAGCCAATGAATAAAGAGAAGAAAGCAGTCGTCATCGGCTCCGGGTTCGGCGGGCTGGCGCTGGCCATTCGCCTACAGACGAACGGGTACCAGACCACGTTGTTGGAAAAACGCGACAAGCCCGGCGGGCGCGCCTATGTGTACGAAGACGACGGTTTTGTCTTTGACGGCGGCCCCACGGTGATTACCGACCCATCGGCCCTGGAAGAGCTCTTCACTCAGGCCGGGCGGTCTCTGTCCGACTACGTGGAGCTGCTGCCGGTGGATCCGATGTACCGGCTTTGCTGGGAGGACGGGGACGTTTTCGATTACACCAACGACCAGGCAGCACTGGAGAGGCAGATCGCCGCCAGGTCTTCCGATGACGTGGCTGGTTACCGGCGCTTTCTGGAGTTTTCCAAAAGTGTTTTCCAGGAAGGCTACATCAAGCTGGGCGCGGTTCCGTTTCTGGATTTCCGAAGCATGATCCGGGTGGCGCCGCAACTGGTGAAGCTGCAGGCTTACCGCAGCGTCTACAGCGTGGTCTCCCGCTATATCCGCGACGACCACCTGCGCCAGGCCTTTTCCTTTCACCCGCTGCTGGTGGGGGGCAACCCGTTCAGGACCTCCTCCATCTACGCGCTGATCCACGCCCTGGAGCGGGAATGGGGCGTGTGGTTTGCCCGCGGCGGCACCGGTGCGCTGATCAACGGCCTGGTTCGGCTGTTCGAGGACCTTGGCGGAACCGTCCGGCTCAACGCCGAAGTGGACGCGATCACAGTCCGCAACAACCGGGCCACGGCGGTGCGCACCGTCGACGGCTGGAGTGCTGAGGTAGACGCGGTGGCCAGCAATGCCGATGTTGTGCATACCTACAAGCACCTGATGCGCGATTCCGTCCGCGGTCCGGCGCAGGCAAAGAAGCTGGAGAAACACAGTTTCAGCATGTCGCTGTTCGTGATCTATTTCGGCCTGAAAAAAGTGCACCCGAACCTGCAACACCACATGGTGCTGTTCGGGCCGCGTTACCGCGAGCTGATCAAGGACATCTTCGACGGACCGGATCTGCCCGATGACTTTTCCCTGTACCTGCATGCGCCCACCATCACGGATCCGTCCCTGGCCCCAGAAGGGTGCAGCGCCTACTACGTGCTCTCGCCAGTGCCGCATCTGGGCAATGCGGACATTGATTGGGACGAGGTCGGTCCGAAATATGCCGACCGCATTCTCGATTATCTGGAAGAACGCTATATTCCGGGTTTGCGCGAAGATCTGGTGACCATGCGCCTGCTGACGCCCTTCGGTTTTCGGGATGAACTCAACGCCCATCTGGGTTCGGCGTTTTCCGTGGAACCGGTGCTCACTCAAAGCGCCTGGTTCAGGCCCCACAACCGGGACGACAGCATCGCGAACCTCTATCTGGTGGGAGCGGGAACCCATCCGGGCGCAGGTATCCCCGGAGTGGTGGGGTCGGCCAAGGCCACCGCCGCGCTGATGCTCTCGGATGCTGGCCTGAGTCGGGAGGCGGGATAGCGTCATGGATGCCGTCGCCCTGCAAAGTCGCGCCCAAATCGAGAAGGGTTCCAAGAGCTTTGCCGCGGCCGCGCGCCTGTTCGACGCCGACACCCGGGACAGTGCCTCCATGCTCTACGCCTGGTGCCGTTACTGCGACGATGTGATCGACGGACAGGTCCTGGGGTTCGCCGACCAGGCTCCGCAGTCGCACACTCCCGAGGCACGCCTTGCCCTGTTGCATGAACGGACCACCAGCGCCTATCGCGGCGAGGCCACGGATGACCCAGTGATGCGCGCCTTTCAGCGCGTTGCCCACCGGCACGCCATTCCCGAATCATGTGCTCTGGATCTGCTCCAGGGTTTCCGCATGGATGTGGAGGAGTTTCGCTATCGGACCATCGACGAGACCCTGACCTATTGTTACCACGTGGCTGGCGTGGTGGGCGTGATGATGGCCATGGTCATGGGTGTGCGCGATGAGGAAACGCTGGATCGGGCCTGTGACCTTGGGTTGGCCTTCCAGTTGACCAACATTTCCCGGGACGTGCTGGAGGATGCAGCCATGGGCCGCTGTTACCTGCCCGAGGACTGGCTGCTGGAGGCCGGGGTGGATACCCGCCATCTGGAGCGCCCGTCAAATCGCGACGGGCTGGCGCGGGTCGCCCGCAGGCTGGTGGGCGAGGCGGAGCCCTACTACGACTCGGCGCTCACCGGTCTGTCCCGGTTGCCGTTCCGTTGCGCCTGGGCCATTGCCGGCGCGCGCGGTGTGTACCGTGCCATCGGCAGGGATGTGCACAGGCTCGGGCCGGCAGCCTGGGATCGCCGCGTCTCCACATCGCGGGGTCAAAAAGTCCGCTTGCTCATGCTCGCCGGCGTTCAGGCGGCAGCGGCGCGGACCCTCGGCCGTTGGCGCACTCCTGCGCCGCGCGTCGGCCTATGGACGCGTCCCGGCGGATGACGCATCCGCCGCGTGTGCCCGCGGTCGCTGCCACCAGGGCACGCCGGTTACCGCCAGCTGATGGCAACGTCTCATGAAGCAGGCGAACCAGGGCAGAAAAGCCGACGGATGCGCTGCGTCGAAGTGTCCGGATCGTCCGCCGCGCCCACATGCCGGTGATGGTCGAATTGTGCCGCCTTCAGGGGCTCCCACGGAAACGCCGCGTATAACTACAAGCAGAGGCGCCCCACACTGCGGCAGGAGCAGTACCGACAAAATAGATCGCCAGCCAACTGCCCAGGATCAACAGACCCAGCGGCAGGCCGGCCCCGCTGCGTTGCTGCGAGGCGCGGGAAGCGGTCACTCTTTGCTCCGAACGACGGCACGTCCGCTGCGGATATTCTCCTTCAACTGCCTCCGGATACTTTTAACAGGAGGAGCGAACAGGAAGCCGAACGAGACGCAGCCATCCCTGCCGTGCACCGCGTGGTGCAGGCGATGTGCCTGGTAAATGCGTTTCAGATAGCCCTTGCGGGGGGTGTGGCGAAACGGCCAGCGCTTGTGCACCAGACCGTCGTGAAAGACGAAATACAGAAAACCGTAGAGCGTGGCGCCCATGCCGACCCAGTAGATCGGACTGTAATCCGCAGACCCCAGCAGAATCATGATGATGGCCACGCCCGCGAACACCACCGCATAAAGGTCGTTCTTCTCCAGCGGACCGCCGCCTGGCTCATGGTGGGAGCGGTGCCAGCCCCAACCCCAGCCATGCATCACGTAGCGGTGCGCGGCCCAGGCGAAGACTTCCATGGCAACCACCGTTGCCAGCAGAATCAGGGCATTGATTACCCAGGTGGACATTGTTCCCCTTCTCCCATGGTTGCGCCCGTGTCAGGCTCGTGCAAGTCGCTTTGAAAGGATTAACGCAATGGCCAGCGCCACCAGCCCGATGCCCGCCAGCACCGCCCAGCGCAGGGCCAGCAAGTCCAGCGACTCGCCGCGCCAGAGTATGCCCTGATAGGCCTCGATGGCCCACGCATTGGGGGTCAGCCAGCCCAGCTCCTGGAGCCAGGGCGGCATCATGAAACGCGGCACCATGCTGCCGCCCACAGCGGAGAGAATCAGGACGAAGAAGCTGGACAGCGTCTGCGCCTGCTGGCGCGTGCTGCAGGCGGCGCTCAACGCCAGCGCCAGACCGGCCGCGGCGGTGGCCGCCAATACGGTGGTCAGCAGCCAGGGCGCAAAGTTCCCGGGCAGATCCAAACCGTATCCCAGCCAGGCCACGACGAAGATCAGCCCCACCTGCAGACTGCCTTGCAGGGTCAGGAACAGGAACTTGCCGGTCACCACCACACCTGTTCCTCCTGGGCCGAGCAGCAGGCGGTCCACGACGCCGGATTGCCGCTCTTCAATCAACGTCGCCGCGCCTTGCATGGCTGAAAACAGCAGGAAAAGGATGGCCACGGCGCCGGCGTAGTAGTTCACAGCGCCGTCGGCACCGCCTTGTGCACCCCCCCGTGGACCAAGTTCTTCCAGACCCACAAGGCTGGGTCGCTTCGCGGTAAGATCCGTCGCCGACTCAATCCCTTGCCCAAGGCGTTGTTGTTGCTCCGGTGTGAATTCGCCGATCAGCTCCCGGGCCACAGCCAGTGAGCGCTGCAGGGCCAGCTCCGGCAATGCCGACTCCATGGCTGCCCGCACCTGCCCCAGTACCATGGCAGCCGCCATGGCGCGGCCCTGGTCTCCGATGATCAGGATCGGCGGATGATCGGTGTCGGGTTCGCCCTCCAGGTTTCCCCGAATAACGATGCCAGCATCGGCTGATGCATCGCGCACTGCGGCGCGCACCGATGCCTCAGACGCGTCCGGTGCCTGGGAAATGCGCAGACCGGCCTGATCTCGCAGGGCATCGCCGAGTTTCCGTGTGGCCGGGGTTTCCACCGTGTCGGCCAGGTGTACGCGCAGCTCCAGTGCATCACCGCTGGTGCCGGAGAAGATCGCCGCGAAGATGACGAAAATCGCCGGAGGCAACAGAAACGCCATGGCCAGGGCGCCGCGGTCCCGCAGCAGGTTGAGGAACATGACGCGGAAGATCGCGAGAGTCACGCCGCAGCCTCCTGGCCGGTCAGCTTCAGGAACAGGCTGCTCAGGTCGGGCATGCGCAGGCGCAACTCCCGGATCTCCATGCCCTCGCCCAGCAATCGCTCGGAGAGCCTCTCGGCACTGTCGTTGTTGGCGCTCTGAAGCCCTGCCCAGGTGGAGGATGTGCGCGTGGGTGACAGGCCTTGCTGGCGCAGCCAGGCCGCCTTGCCGGAATCGGGCGATTGTTTCAGGACGACAACAATTTCCCTGGCATCACCGAAATGTTGCCGTAGCAGCGCGTCGGGTGACCCTTGTTCCGCCAGCCGCCCATGGAGCAGAAAGCCCACCCGGTCGCACAGCACTTCCGCCTGCTCCAGATCGTGGGTAGTCAGCAGGACGGCCATGCCCGCGGCGCGCAGGCCGCGCAGCACCTGGTGGATGGAGCCGCGGGCATCCACGTCCACGCCCGCCGTGGGTTCGTCCAGAATCAGCAAGCGGGGTTTGTGCACGATGGCGGCGGCAATGTTCACGCGGCGCTGGTAGCCCCCGGAGAGCGTGCGTACGAGGTCATCGGCGCGGGGGCTCAGCATGGTGGATTCCAGCACCTGGGCGACCGCCGGCTTGATCTCGCGCCGCGGAACGCCGGCAAGGCGGGCGAACACCTCCAGGTTCTCCCGGGGCGTGAGATGGCCGTAAATCGCCAGCGCCTGCGGCACGAGCCCGATGCTGTGCCCGGCGGCACCAGCGCTCATCGGCACGCCATCCAGACGGATTTGACCCGATTGCGGGCTGATGCGCCCGCAAATGGCCTTGATCAGCGTGGTTTTGCCGGCGCCGTTGGGGCCGAGGAGGGCGTAGAGTTCGCCCGCGGCGAGATCCATGTCCACGCCGTTGAGTACCTGCCGCTCAGGCCAGCGGAAATGCACCCCATCCACCCGCAGCGTTGGCTCCGCACCCGCGACGGTCACTGCTTACTTGCTCCTGCGAACAGGGTTTCGACGAAGGTGCGCAATACGGGTTGTTCGGACGGACACGCGTCGGCGGAGGCCAGAGCGAGTTTCAGGTACTGAAGCGCCATGGCGCGGGCGCCGTCCAGCCCGTTGGTGCTGGCGGCAGTGAATCTGCGACTGTCCTTGCCCACGTCCTTGCCGGCATCGGTGGCGCTGGCGGACTGGTCCAGCACGTCGTCCATGATCTGAAACGCGCAGCCCAGGTGGCCGGCGAACAGTCTCAGTTCATCCAGACGGTGATCATGGATGCCGGCGACCCGGGCGCCCGACTCAACGGCAAGCACAAACAGGACGCCGGTCTTTTCAAAGTTGATCTGCTTCATCTTGCCGGCGCTGTCGGCGGAGGTGCGCTCATGCAGGTCCCGTGTCTGCCCGGCCACCAAGCCGTCGGTGCCGATGGCGCGCTCCATCAGCCGTACAAGTTCCAGTTTGACTTCAGGCTCAAGGTCTTCCAACGCCGCCAATGTGCCATAGGCGCGGTTCAACAGCGACACGGCGGTCAGCATCGCCATGTCTTCGCCGAAGGCTCGGTGGGTGGTGGACTGGCCGCGGCGCAGTGTTGCATCGTCCATGGAGGGGAGGTCGTCCAGCACCAGTGACGCGGCGTGTACCATTTCGATGGCACAGCCCACGTCCAGGGCCTGCCGAGGGTCTGTTCCGAAGTGCGCAGCCGAGGCCATGGCGAGCAGCGGGCGTATGCGCTTGCCGGGGGCCAGCAGGCTGTAGCGAATGGCCGCATTCAGGCGTAACGGGGGCGTCTCCGGCAAAGCTATGAGCGCGGACAAGCGGGTGTCAATGGCATGCCGAAAGACGTCAAGGTTCAGTCCGGCGATGCTTGAATGTTCCAGAAACCGGAGGCAACTCAACTCGTCGGTCCCTTCAAGCGTGTGCTCGTGGGGCTGAATCGATGCCCCGGCCCGATTCGGCCCCTCACTGCCCACCCGCGGTCTGGCGCCCTCTCTGACCGAACGTCCAATGGGATGACAGCCCCCAATCCGGAATCAATGCTGATAACCATAGATCACGCTATTTTTCGATTTTTCTTCCAGACCAATTAGGACTACGTCTGTTTCCGGAGGTTCACCGGGGGTTCGATTGTCATTCGCACTTCTGGTGCCAGACCCAGTTTTTCCGCCTCTGCGGCGAAGAGTTCCAGTGCATAGGTGGCGGGAGTCTGGGGGAACGTGAGAACGCCTCCGGGTACCGTTTCTGCGGCCGCTACGGGCCGTCGGCGGCAGCAAGCGGTCCTGCTTGCCAGCCGCAATGCATGGTCGGACCCCGCGATGTTCCCCGGTGGCGGCCCGCTTTCCGACCACCTGGCAAGCCGGTACCGTCACCGCCACGGGTGGATTCTACCATGTAAGGACTGGAAGCAGCCCTGGAGTGCAAACAGCGCACGCGGCCACCGACGGAGCCGCTCCTCGACGGGGAGAAGGAGGCTGAAAAGGCGTTCCCCCCGCCGAGGCGCGCCACCTGCTCGACCATCTGGAAATCCACGACACGCCCAAGCATGGCAGTTGGCTCGACGTCACCGAAATCGAGTTAAGCGTCTTCACCAAGCAATGCCTCAACCGCCGGATCGCGGACATCGAGACGCTCCGCGGCACGGCAACGGCTCGGGCCGAGCGCCGCAATGCCGCGCAAGCCGGGGTCGACTGGCAGTTCACAACCGACGACGCGCGTACCAAACTCAAGCGGCTTTACCCGCACATTTTCATTCCGCGGGGCCGGGGCCACGGCGCAGCGTTTTTGTTTGTCCCCGTCGTTTTTTGCTTTCCAGGCGGCGTCGTTTGGCACCGCGGCTCGGCCCCGTTGGCTTGCGTTTGCGGGGCACAAGCGTAGCGCCGTGGATCAGTTCGCGTAGCCGCGCCAGCGCCTCTTCGCGGTTGCGGTTGAGGCTCCGGTACTTCTGCGCCTTGAGCACGATCACGCCATCACGGGTGATCCGCTGATCGTTGCTGTCACCGAGACGCTGCTTGACCTCGTCCGGCAACGACGAGGCCTGAATGTCGAAACGCAGGTGTACCGCGGTGGCGGCCTTGTTGACATGCTGACCACCGGGCCCCTGCGCACGCACGGCATCGAGCTGAATCTCGTCCAGCGGGATGGCAATCGAAGGTGTGATTCGCAGCATGGCGCGGACACTATAGCAATCATGATTCCTGTCGACACTGTTGCGCGCGGGTGTGGTCCAGCACCCCGGCGGGCCATTTGTTCACTGTTGTAAGCGCCAGACGCCGAGCGCCAGGCAAGCACACGGCCCAAGAGCAGGGTAAACACTGAGCTCCGTGGTCCTGTATCCCGCCTTGCACCTCGCCCGGCATGATTGACACAGTGCCATCAGTTCCAGACACGGGAGGAGACGGTTATGGCGCTTTCTCTTGAAGGCAGGCGCGTACTGCTCACGCAGGCGGATACGTTCATGGGACCTGCCCTGCACGAGGTTTTCTCGGAACTCGGAGCCGAGGTGGTGGCCGACAATCAGTCCTTGAACGCTCCGGAGACTCCGGCGGCCATTGTGGGGAAGGCCGGGCCCGTCGATATTATGCTTGCGCATCTTGCGGTACCTGCGCCGCAGACATCGGCAACCGATGTGGAAGACGCGGAATTCCTGGACCTCTTTGACCACATGGTCTATCCGTTGCCTCGGCTGGTGCGTGCAGTGCTGCCGCAAATGATCGAGCGTGGGGCCGGCAAGATTCTGGTGTTGGGCAGTGCCGCGGCGCTGCGAGGCCAGAAGCGCACCTCCAGCTACAGCATGGCGCGCGGTGCGCAACTGGGCTACGTTCAGGCGGTGGGCGTGGAAGTCGCCAAACACAATGTACAGGTCAATGCCATAGCCCAGAATTTTGTCGACAATCCCACCTATTTCCCTGAAGACGTCAAGAACAATCCGAAATTTCAGGAACGGCTCAAGCGGGAGGTGCCGCTGGGTCGGCTGATTGCCGCGAGAGAGGATGCCATGTTCGCGGCCTCGCTGTGCAGCGATGAAATCGGGTGTTTCGTGGGACAGGTATTCCCGGTATGCGGGGGCTGGGTAACCCGCTAATGAAGTGATTGAACTTGACCTTGAACTTGAATCTCGCTTGGTGCTCGGTACGTTGAAGAAGTCTGATCGTGAAACGCATCGTCATACATCGCCCGGGCAGCTATGACCGGCTGACAATGCAAGGGCATCCAGACCCGGAGCCGGGGCCGGGTGAGGTGCGCATCGCCGTGCGGCACATTGGCGTCAATTACGCCGACTGCGTGGTGCGGATGGGCCTGTATACCTCTGCTCGGCGGTTTGTGGGGTGGCCGATCACGCCCGGTTTCGAGGTCTCCGGGGAGGTGGATGCTCTCGGCGCCGGCGTGGACGATTTTGCCGTCGGTGTCCCGGTCATTGGGGTGACCCTATTCAACGGCTACAGCTCGTGCTTGGTGTTGCCAAGGGCTCAGGTTTTCCCCGTTCCGCACGGGCTGGGGACAGCGGAGGCCGCCGGTATCCCCACGATATTCCTCACCGCCTGGTTCGCCTTGCACGAACTGGCTCATGTACGGCCCGGGGAGAAGGTTCTGGTGCATGCCGGGGCCGGAGGGGTCGGCAGTGCGGCGGTCGGCCCAATTATCTGAAACTCCTCCGAGACTGGCTGCTGACACCGCGGTTCAATCCGTTAAAGTTGACGACCGAAAACCGCAGCGTGCTGGCGTTCAACCTCAGCTTTCTGGCTGATCGTCACGATCGGCTGGTGCCGGCCATGGATCGCATTCTCGCGTTGTTCGGGGAGGGTCGGTTGCAATGTCCGCCTACGACTCGCTACCCATTTTCAGAGGTTGCGTCGGCGCACAGGGACCTGGAATCGGGAGGAACAGTCGGCAAATTGGTGCTAGAGGTGCCACCGTCATGGTGAGACGGCGAGCAAGGGTTACGCCCGGACGCCATTGCTGAAACAATGCGATAGACAGCTACAGCCGTCTTCGACTCCGATGGCGCGCTCGATGCCCTGAGCAAGGAGATGGTGGCGCTGGCGGTCGCGGCCCAAATTCCGTGCGAATGCGGTGCGCCTGGCGCGCTGGCGTCTTTGGGCGGCCACTGGCCGCCCGGACCTCTGGTGCCTTGGGATCGGCTACGGCTGGCTGGCAGCCGCCCTCGCTCTGCTGGCGCTGTCCTGGGTCACGCCCTTGCTCGCCCAGGGGACCGCCACCCACGCAATCACCGTCGGTGCCCTGGGCACGCTCACCACCGGCGTCGTGGCACGGGTGCGCCTCAACCGCGCCAGGCAGGACCCGGCCGCAACACGCACCATCCCGCTCATGGCGCTGCTGATCGGAACCGCCGCGCTGGTTCGAGTGATCTTGCCCGCGCACGCCCCCGCGCTCGCTCTGGCCAGCGGCCTGTGGACCCTGGCCATGGCCGCTCTGGTCGTCGTGTTTCTGCGAGTCCCGGCTCGGTAAACTGCCCACGGCGGAATGCTTCTTGAGGTGCATCAAGTTCCCCGACAACCGCCGTGGCTACCATCGGAGTCCACCGGCGGTGGGTCTAGTGTCCTGTCCCGCAAATAACGTTACGATTGTCGCGGCCCTGACGGCCCCTGGCGGCGTTGCGCCTCCTCGCCGTAGTCCCCGCTACGCCTCGTCGGCGCGCCTTGCCAGGAACCGT
>NZ_SKOG01000244.1 GCF_007120195.1 Aquisalimonas sp. | reverse complement strand
CCCGCTTTCGCGAACTGCTGCTCCAGGCCCGGCCCGGCCTGGAGTTGCCGTTCTGAGACGGCGATTACTGTTCAATCGAATGCGCACCGGCGCACCACACTCGTTCGACGCCGTCGAGCAGCACACAGGGCAACCATGAGCACGACCAAGACACCGGCCGAGGTGGCCGAAGTCCTCACCGAGGCGCTGCCCTACATCCGCCGCTTCCACGGGAAGACCATCGTGGTGAAGTTCGGCGGCAACGCCATGGTGGACGACGCCCTGAAGCACAGCTTCGCGCGCGACATCGTGCTTATGAAGCTGGTGGGCTTCAATCCGGTGGTGGTCCATGGCGGCGGCCCGCAAATCGGCCAGCTGCTCGCGCGCATCGGCAAGGAAAGCCGTTTCATCGAGGGTATGCGCGTGACCGATGCCGAGACCATGGACGTGGTGGAGATGGTCCTCGGTGGTCTGGTGAACAAGGAGATTGTTCAGCTGATCAATGCCCAGGGCGGCCGCGCCGTGGGGTTGACGGGCAAGGACGGCGGCATGATCCGCGCCCGCCAGCTCAGGCTGGAAGGCCGAGGTGCCGACACCCGCGACAGCGAGTTGCCCGACATCGGCCATGTGGGCGAGGTGGTCAGCATCGATGCCTCCGTGGTGAACATGCTCGATACCGGCGAGTTCATCCCCGTAATCGCACCGATCGGCGTTGGCGACGACGGCCGGGGCTACAACATCAACGCCGACCTGGTGGCGGGCAAACTGGCCGAGGTCCTCGGCGCGGAGAAGCTGATCCTGCTCACCAACACCCCGGGCCTGCTGGACAAGGACGGCTCCCTGTTGACCGGCTTGGATGCCGTGCGCGTCGAAGACCTTATCGAGGATGGCACCATACACGGCGGCATGCTGCCGAAGATCCGCTGTGCGCTCGAAGCAGTGCAAAACGGGGTGCGGGCGGCCCACATTATTGACGGCCGCGTCACGCATGCGGTGCTGCTGGAGCTCTTTACCGATCGCGGTGTGGGCACGCTGATCCACGGCACGGGCTGAGCACACCGGCGGGGGGCCGCGTCCCGGCATCCCGCGCTGCAACGCTCCGCACGTAGAGTTGTTGGTGGGACGGCACACTAGCCCGAAGTTCCTCCCCATTCCTCCCCATATGCCCACCGTGGGATAGGAAATCGAACCGCCTTCGCCGCAAAATTGCTTCGCCCAAGAGTACGGTCAAGACCCAACGGAAGCCCCTTGTGAGCAGCGCAGGCAGCCCGGGCGGCCAAAATCGGCCTGCCGCACAACCAGAGCATCCAAGCCACAGCCCCCCTCACACCACCTTCTCAAACCCCATCCCCCCGAGGGCGAGGGTGCATTACGGCTTCGCCTACCGCACTACGCCACAAACCGGCCTTGACAGCGACCGAATGGCGTAGAGGACGGATTAGCGCAGCGTAATCCGCCGTCGAGACACTGCGCCGCAGGCGCGCAATCTAGCGGGCCTGGGACCAGGGCGGCCCATACCAGCTGATATGCTGGGATCACACCCGCTTGGCACCCGGAGAACGTGCGGGAGTGGTGCACCAAAAATGACCGCACAGGCGTATGACTTCAGTGTGACGCCAAACCTCGATGGGCTGCATTCTAAAGGGTGCTGGCCCCAGCATCGGGCATCGGTCCCGGCGATAAGCTGGTCAAGCCCCAGGTTGTTGCGCACCCGCCACCCGCTCATGTGGTCGGCGCACGAGGTATCTCAGCTAACGCCAGTGGCACCGATAATGGAACCGTCGCGGTAGAGCCCCAGTCCCCCGCCGAGAGCGTTGTTCGGGAATCCAACATTGAAGAATGTAACAAATTCCCTTTTGGTCTACCCTCAGGATGCACATTGCTCTTCGCGGCGTCCCGAAAGCCGCTGCGATAGCAAGCCAGTCACGCGCTAACGGGGCTGGTCAATAAACGCCGCCATCTGGCCGATGGCGTGGTCGGCATCATGCAACAGGCCGGCATGGATCGGGAAAAAATGCCAGCGGCCCTCGTACACGTGGAGGTCTGCCTTGCCGCCCGCATCTTCCAGGGCGCTCGCCAGGCGTTGCGAGTCAGCGAGCAGTATTTCATCACGGCCGGTAATAATCAGCGCTGGGGGCAGTCCGGACAGGTCCACGAGTAGGGGGGAGGCGAGCGGTTCGGCCCGCTGCTCACCGGCATAACGTTGAGCGGCCAAATCCAGACCCTTCCAGGTTAGCAGGGTTTCCCCGGGCGCATGGGGGCGTTCGCTGTTCGTGATATCCGCCCAGTGAGATAGCAGCACAAGCCCTGCAGCGGCGGGAAGGTCGTGATTCCGTGCTGCCAGCGCGCAGGCCAGGCTGAGCCCGCCGCCGGCGGAGTCACCGGCGATGATGATCTGATCACTGCTGACCCCCTCATCCAGCAGGGCCCGGTAGGCGCTCAACGCGTCATTCACTGCAGCGGGGTAGGGCGCTTCCGGTGCCACGCGGTAATCCAGCGCGAGCACCGTAGCGCCGCTGGCGCGGGCGAGGTGGGTGGTGAGGCTGCGGTGGGTATACGGGCTACCTGCACAGTAGCCGCCACCGTGAAAATACAGCACTACTTTGTCTTTGGCCCCGCCGCCGGTGCGACGGTAGCGCTCGGCGGGAACGCCCCCTACGGTGAGCCCATCCCGGTGCACGTCCCGGGCAACCAGCGTGGTGGTGGCCATGACTCGCAGGCCATAGCGCAAGACCGATACAGGCACTCCGGGGTAAAACAGCGGCTTCACAAACACTCGCAAGTTATACCGGAGGATGGCGGCAAGTACCTGCTGGCTGCCCTGGCTGTCAGGGGCGTGCATTCTGATAGTCACTGTTGCGTCTACCGCCCGGTCAGTAGCCGATTGCTAATGGAAGGCCGGTCAGCCATTGCGGGTCAGAGCGCCGATGATAATCCGTGAACCGAGACGGCGTCGGCGGCGATCCTGTCCTCAGTGCAAGTGCCTAGGACGATTGGGATGCCAATGGCCTTCGTGTGCTGTGGGCATGCCCAGGCTGGACGCAACGGGCGGCATCGCGCAGCACGTAGTTCTCGGCGTCGAACCGGCGAAGGGCCTTGCGGAACGACCAAGTGTACCCGGGCCACAATACGGAAGTCCCGTTCGGGTCGTTGAGATACCAGCTGTTGCACCCACCCGTGAGCCACACGGTGCGCTTTAACTTCCGGCGAAGATGGTCATTAAAGAACCGTTGCGCGCTCTCCGCGACCTCCAGAGACGTTTTCTGGTGCCGCTCAAGATACTGTAGCGCCTGCACGATGTAGCCAATCTGCGCCTCCGCATAGAGCAGGACCGACGTATGCCCGGTCGCCGTGTTCGGCCCAACCAGCATGAAATAGTTCGGGAATCCTGCCACGGTGGTGCCGTAGTAGGCACAGCGGCCCTCTCTCCACCGTTCGGTGAGCGTGTCGCCGTCGCGGCCGCGCAGCGGATCGACAACCGGCATCGCGCGAAAGCCGGTGCCCAGGATGAGAGTATCCAAAGCGTGCTCTGCACCGTCGGCGGTGAGCACCCCACGCGGTGAAATCTCCACGATCTTCTCGGTGACCACATCCACATTTGGCTGCATCAGGACTGGGTGGAAATCGTCGCTGACAACGATTCGCTTACAGCCCATGCGGTAGTCCGGCGTCAGCTTGGTGCGAAGCTCCGGGTCCCGGACGTGCAGGCGCAGGCGCAGCATCGCGACGGCTTCGAGCAGCCGGGAATGCTGCACCATGAATCCAAGGAACTCGTGGTAAAGGTATTGTCGGGCGCGCACGGCCCGCTGCAGTGCGGGAAATCGACGGTAGAGCATCTGCTCAAGTTTGGTGATTCGCCGATTCATCCGCGGAAACGTCCAGTGAGGCGTGCGCTGGAACACGGTCAGTTTCTCAACCGTCGGCTGGATCTTGGGGATGAACTGCGCGGCTGACGAGCCCGTGCCAATCACGCCGACCCGCTTTCCACTCAGCTCGTGGTTGTGGTCCCACTGGGCCGAGTGGAACAGCCTCCCCTCGAACGACTCCAGGCCCGGGGTTTCCGGCAGCGCCGGTTCACTCAACGGTCCGATCGCCGAGACCAGGAACTGTGCCTCGATGACGCCCGTGGACGTCTCCAGACGCCAACGCTGCGCGGCGTCGTCCCAGAGGCCGGACCTCACTTCAGCGCCGAGCCGCACGTGCGGCAAAACGCCGTGCTCGGCGCAGACCCGCTTGATGTAGTCCCAGATCTCGCGCTGCGAGGCGTAGGTCTCTGTCCAATCCGCGTTGGGCGCGAAAGACAATGAGTACAGATGGGCTTTAACATCGACCGCGCAGCCCGGGTAGCTGTTGTCGCGCCACGTGCCACCTATATCGGCAGCGCGCTCCAGGACGAGGAAATCGTCGATCCCCGCCTGCCTGAGCCGTATGGCCATCCCCAGGCCAGAGAATCCGGCGCCGATGATGGCGACCCGCGTTTCACGGGTCGTGCTCAGTCCCGCGGTTGTTGGGCACATGCCGGGCTCAATTCAGAGGTGTGAGCTGTGTCTAACATCTGCGGCAATCGACCTTACTGTTCCGTGGAGTATAGAAAGCATGAGCCTACCTTTCCGTTCCCCGGGGTTCGCCAAGTCGAGGCTCCTAGATAATGATAATGCGAAATGAGCCTCGAGGATCTACATCTGCCGGATCCGATGCGCGAACGCGCGGCTGACCATCAGGTGCTCCGGGCGCTCTTTGAGGCTGAGGCACAGGCGGCCGCCGAATTCCCGGTACACCGCGGCCACCTGGCTGACGTTGAAGATTGTGGCCGGTGGAGTTGCCAGAACTTTTGCGGGTCCAGCTGCGCCACCAAGCGCTTGATGGGCGTACGGACTGAGAGTTCAGTCTCGGCGGTATGCACGCGGGTGCACTTGTCGCTGGAGGGATAGAGGGAAAGAGGGATAGGAAATCCAACCGCCTTCGCCGCAATATCCCTTCGCCCAAGAGTACCGTCAAGTCCCAATTGGGCAGGCGGGGGATTCCACTCCGGGCGCGCGGCCGGCTCGGCAGATTCCGATGCTGCCGTTACGGGCTCGGTGCTCGCCACACGGGAGACGCGCCTCCAGGCCCTGGCCCGTGAACTGGATGGTCTGAACAACCAGATCCGCGGGCTCGCCGATGATTACGATCAATTGCTGGATCGCACACGTCAATTCCAGGAGGAGCGGGAGCGGCAAAGCGCGGCCCTCGACACGAAGCCGAAGCCTGAACGAGTCGACGCTCCGGAGCAGGAAATCCAAGACCGACGCGCGTCGACCGACGAGTTAGACTCCTTCGGTGACGACCTCGCCTCTGCCGCGGATCTGGCGACCATCACCGAGCGAGTGGATCGACTGGAGCAGGCCCCCCGAAGCGCCGGAGCTGGATGGCGCTCTCTTGACCATCGACCGCTGAGGCAATAGCGCTCTGGCTGTGTTGAATCACAACGGCCGCACCGAACGCCTCCGTCGTGGGGAATATGTTGGCGCCTGGCCCCTCGAGAGCCTGGACGCCAGCGCGGGCGTCGCAGTTTTCCGCCATCCGGCGGGACACACCACCGCACTGGAAATGGAGGAATAGGCATGACGGAGTTGGCGGTTGGTTTGTTCCTGATCTTCGGAATGACGGCTGCCAGTGACGATGGCCCGGCCGATGAAACCCCAGAACGCAGGAACAGGTAGCAGCGCCAGGGTGCTATGGACCCTGAGACGACGCATCAGGTGCCCGCCGATCAACGCCCGCAGGTCAGGAAGAAGCCGGCCCACATGCATACGAGCGACAGGGCAAGCAGCACGAGCGTGCCCCAGGCCATATCGGCCAGAAAATCCGCGTAGCCTGCTTTTACACCTCACCGCCCCATACGATTGAAATTCATCGCGATGCCTCTCGTATCGCGTCACGATGGAGAATGCGGCGTGGATCCGGCGGGGGGCGAGTGGAGACAAGGCGGCGTGGGGCGAGAGGAGCAGACGGCAACGCGCATCTCTGGCCCTCCCCACTATCGAACACCGTGTCGGACGGCCAAATCGTATGGGCGCTTATGCCCGCATACCCCCGGGGAGAGCCGGAGGCTGCGCAGTAGGGTTCTCCCTCCTTCAGGGCCGGGAGGATGTCAAGGCATGACATCCTCCCGGCGGTGCTCACTGATCATCTAACTGCCCGGCCTCTACCACGCCTGGCCGCGATGAGTCACCGGCAATCTCGAGCAGGCGCCGAAAATACTCTCCCGCGGCCTGCTCGTCACCGGTGGCGGCCGCCGCGTTCCCGGCACCCAACAAGGTGCGGTAGCGCTCTGGCCAGGTCTGCTGCGATGCCCGATAGGCCTTAAGTGCCTCGGCTGGGCGTTCCAACGCCACCAGCAGATCACCCAGTGCTTCTTGCGGCGGGACCAGGGCACCAGGGGTCACCGGATGTTTCTCCACACGGCCTTCCAGGTCGGCGGCCGAGCGCATCATTTCAATGGCCTCGTCGGCATCACCGTCAGCATGGGCGATCCAGCCGGCCAGAATCCGCCGGTCCACCTCGAGATAGGTCGCGAAGTGCTGATCGCCATCCGCCTCGGCCTGCTCGCGCAACGCGGCGAGTCTCTCTTCGGCCTCGCCAGCCAATTCCAGGTCACCGCTGTGTACGCCACCCAGGCCACGCGCATACCAGCTCAGCCCTTCCGCCCAGCGCGCCTCGTCCCACGGCAGGTAGTCGGGCGTGCGTGGCTCAAGGGCGACAGCCTCGTCCCACGCGTGCCGCTCAACGGCGTAGCGCGCCGGCATGACTGCCGCATGGAATGCGCTGACAAACGACGCCTGATGCGTTCCCTTGTTCAACGCCTCGTCGAGGGTGGCCGCCGCCTTGTCGTCCTCGCCGCGCTGCAACTGGGCATACAGCACATAATCCATGGCGTGAATGTAGTGGTGCGAGATGCTGTCGTTGACCGGATGTTTGAGGGCCGCGTCCGCCGAGCGCAAGTTCCAGTCTATGACTTCGGGCCATCTACCCAGGCGTACGTAGATATGGGTGGGCATGTGCAACGCGTGCGCCACTTCCGGGGCGATCTCGCCATAGGCTTCCACCATGTCCAGCGCGTTCTCCGCTCGGCCGTCCGCGTCGGTGGCATGAATGGAGTAATGAATGGCACCCGGATGGGTGGGGATCTCCTCATGGATCGCCCGCAGTATGGCCTCGGCCTCGTCGTGCAGCGGATCACGATCCTCGACCCGCTGGCCCAGAGTCAGCCGGGACAAGGCGTACAGGGCTGCCGTGTCCGCATCGTCCGGATGGGCCTGGTAGGCCTGCTCCATGCCTTCGATCCAACGCTCGAGCCGGGTTCCGAACTCGGCGGTCTCGGGCTCGCGGAAAAACCCCGCCGTTGCCTCGATAAGATGACGTTCGCGCTCGGTTTTGGTCAGCTCTTTCGCCTGCTCAATCTTGTTCCATCCGCGCTGGAGTTCCTCGCTGCTCGGGCGGGTCCCCCACAGCGGTTGGAACAGTGTGGTGGCAATCCCCCAGTAGGCCATGGCGCAATCGGGATCGGAGGCAGCGATCTCCTCGAACTCGGCCCGGGCTTGCGCATACATCATGTGATGCATCATGCCAAGAGCATGATCGAAGTCGGCCTGGACGGCCTCGTCACAAGCGGCCCCGAAATTGACCTCGCCGATGGAGCCGCCCTGTGCCGCCGCCGAGGTGCTCCATCCCAGGCCCAGCGCCAGAATGCAGGCCACCCCCCGCCGCATAGCGCGATTGTTGCTAAGGGACCGAGACCTCGTCGTGGGCTTTGTCTGCCGCGTCAGGCCCTGACGCTCCCCATTGAAAAAGGGCTTTACGTACATGACACCGACTCCTTCCAGGGATGGATGACAATAAAGTCTAAACCCTCGTGGCCGAGGGAGATCCGGCGTGCTGAGAGGCGCCACCACCATGGTCTGCTCGCGGACAAAACCTTGCAGTTACGCCGGCACTTACAGTTTAGTTCACGGGCAACAGAGTGCCCCGAGGCGCTGTCGAGGTCGCCTGCCTGCGCGACGCGCAAGCGCTCAAACAACGGCACACTGCCGTTTCGCGGTGTGAAGGGGCCGGACGAACGCCGACCGTGCTGCGGGGGTTCCGGGGCCGCATCATCCTTCCCGGGGACACTGCATACGAGGACGCCCGTCAGGTCTGGAACGGCTCCATCGACCAGCACCCGGTCGTGGTTTTGCAATGTACCGGCGTCGCCGACATTCGCGCGGGCCTCGAGCCTGGCCCGGGACCTGGAACTGCCCCTGGCTGCGCGGGGGCGGTGGCAACTTCGGGATCGTCACGTCCTTCGAGTTCGACGTCCATCCCGCGGGCCGGACCGTGTTCAGCGGGCTGGTTGCGTGGCCAGCGGAGAAGGCCCGGGAGGTGCTGACCTTCTTCCGCGACTTCGCCGCCTAAATTCCGGACGAAGTCACCCTGGTGACCATCGGCCGCGAGGATCGGCTGGCGCCGCAGCCGGGGCACCTGCGATGGAGGCGGCGGCCGACGCTAAGGTGCAAGAACTCCGAGTCCTGGAGATGGCCATCGAGGCACTGACGCTGCATGCTGCCCGGTCTGTCAGGACAGCATCGCCGCAACTGACCGGTGGGCCAGGGATTCCTTCCACCGGCCACACCAGCGCCCTGTTACCGGGGCAGAGGCAACACCACAGCGCCCTGGTGGACATTGGAGTTTGTGCCAACATCGTAGCCTGTATGGTTGCCAGCGTGCGCAGTGCGTGCCATGTCGGGAGGTAGACCCATGGGTCGCCGCGTCCATCGTGTTCCTTACCAGCTTCAGCCAGAGTCCATTGACGATCTGCCGCGCAAGGAGATCGTGGCGATACTGCGAGGTGCCGACGATCTCATTATGCGCGCCGGTCGCAGGATGCTGGCAAAGGTTCTTAAGGGCTCGCGAGACAAGCGCGTTGTGGAGTTGAAGCTGGATCAAAGCCCCGTTTACGGCTACTACCGGGTGCTGTCGGAGAACCAGATCCTGGCGCGGATCGACTGGGTGATCGCTAAGGGGTATCTGGACATTGAGTATGATTACCGGCTGCCGATGCTGGTCTACACGCCCCGGGGATGGGTGATCGAGAAGGAAACGTATGCACGCGAGTTGCTGCAGCGCCTGGATGCTCTCTGCGCCCAGGAACCCCCATATGCGGTTGAGGGCTTGCGCGATAAGAACCGGGAAGTCATCTGGCGGTTGCTCGATCTGATCGAGGCGAGCGGCGATACCAAGTATGTGCCGGTACTCCGCGCCTGGCAGGACGTGGATTATCGCAAGGTCAGAGCGCGCATCCATGGGGTGATACAGTCGCTGACCAGCACACCGACTTAGACCTGCGACCACCACTTGGGGCAAATCGCTCCCGATATCTCCGCCGTGTGCAGGCCCGAGAGGGATTCGTGCTCACTAGTGCCCCAATGTTTATTCGCATAAATTCAGCTGGTTACAGTATGGGTCGTCTTCATGATTGTGAACGCCTGCAATAAGTACCTGATTTAGCGGCATACGTTCAAAAACTGTCAGGCCCAGGATCTGTAGGATTGTGTAGAGGCTGGCCGGGATTCCGAGCCGTTTTTTGATGATCGCGACGAGGATATAGACTGACACGGCGATCCAGATCTGGCTTTTGACAGCGTTCTCCGAAGTGCCGAGGAACGACTTGATGCGCAGGTGTTGCTTGATCCGCTTGAAGAACAGCTCCACTTGCCATCGGTTGCGGTACAGCTCGGCGACCGTGAGCGCCGGCAGCGTGACGTTGTTGGTCAAAAACACCAAGCCCTTGCCGGTCTCGGAGTCGAGGAACTGGATGCGCCGAACGTTGGCACAGTAGTGATTTCATCCCGCTCTTCTTTGTATTCAACCCGGCGCTGCCCATGTTCGGCACGCCCATGGAAGTGATCACCGTGGTCATCAGGGCGTTGATCGGGGTGATCCTCCTGGCCGCCGACCTGCAGGGCTACCTGCTCGAAGCCCGCCGCCCATCGCCGAGGAGTTGAAGGCCAAGGCCGAGGGGCTGTGGAACCTGTTCCTCCCGGAGAGCGAGTACGGCGCCGGGCTGACCAACACGGAGTACGCCCCCGCTTTGCGAGGTCATGGGCCGCTCGCCGTTTGCCCCGGAAGTGTTCAGCTGCTCCGCGCCGGACACCGGCTACAAGGAGGTGCTGGCCCGATACGGCACCGACGGGCAGAAGAAGCAATGGCTGGAGCCACTGCTGGAGGGCAAGATCCGCTCGTGTTTCTCCATGACCGAGCCCCAGGGTGGCCTCCAGCGACGCCACCAACATCGAGACCGAGGTCTCCCGCGAGGGCGACGAGTACGTCATCAACGGCCGCAAGTGGTGGTCCTCCGGTGCCCTGGAGACCCACTGAAAATCACCATTGTCATGGGCAAGAGCGATCCATCGGCATCCAAGTACAAGCAGCAGTCGATGATCCTGGTACCGCCTGGACGCGCCGGGCATGAAGATCGAACGGCCGCTGACCGCCTTCGGTTAAGACCATGCACCCCCCGGTCATGCCGAAATCGTCTACGACAACGTCCGCGTGCCGGCCAGCAACAGGCTGCTGGGCGAGGGGCGCGGCTTCGAAATCTCCCAGGGCCGCCTGCGCCTCGGCCGCATCCACCCCTGCATGCGCGCCATCGGCGTGGCGGAGCGGACCCTTTGGCGTCCATAGCATCAACAGAAAGCCCGCCATCCGGCGGGCTTCTTCCTAGTACATCAAGGATCGTGGGGGGCATCTCGATGCACCCCCCGATCCACCCCAACCGATTGCCAGCCGCCGATCAGGCGGCGCCGGCATCCTTGTACAGCGACTCGATGAGATCGCTGTACTTCTCGTAGATCTTGCCGCGACGGATCTTCATGGTCGCAGTCACTTCATCGTCGTCGTGGTCCAACTCCTTGGTCAGCAGGGCAAACCGCTTGACCTGGGCCACCCGGGGCAGCTGCTCGTTTGCCTTCTGCACCTCGCTGTCGATAAGGGTGTATACCTCCGGGTTCTCGGCCAGGCTGCGGAACGTGGTGTAGGCGATACCGTGCTCTTCAGCCCATTTGGCGACGGTGTCGTAGTCGATCTGGATCAGTGCGGTGACGTACTTGCGCGCCTCACCGGTGGCAACGCATTCTTTAATGTAGGGGCTTGCCTTGACGGTGTTCTCGATCTCCGAGGGCGAGAGGTTCTTGCCGCCGGCGGTGATCATGATGTCCTTCTTGCGGTCCACCATGCGCACGATGCCGTCCTTCATCTCCACCACGTCCCCGGTATGCAGCCAGCCGTCGCGGATGGTGTCCTCGGTTGCCTGCGGATTCTTGTAGTACCCCTCGAAGACCATGCCCCCGGCGACCAGCAGCTCGCCATCATCGGCGACTTTCAGCTGCACTCCGGGAGTGGCCTCGCCGATGGTGCCGGGCCGGATGCGGTCGGGCTTCTGGGCCGTCACCACGCCAGTGGTCTCGGTCTGGCCATAGACCTCCAGCAGCGGGATGCCGATGATGCGGAAAAACCGGATGATATCCGGCGCAATGGGTGCCGCCCCGGTGACTGCCACCCGCACACGCCGTAGCCCGATGAAGTTCTGCAGGGCACGGAACACCAGCAGGTACGACAGCGCGAAGCGCAGACGATCGCCGATGCCGAGCTGGGACCAGTCCCGGTAGCAGAAGGGTTCGCAGGCAGTCAACGCGCGATGGTAGAACCAGCGCCGCAGGCGGCCGCTCTCCAGCATCTTGATATGGATGGCGGAGTGCAGCTTCTCCCAGATACGCGGCACGCCGAGGAAGGTGGTCGGCGCCACCTCGCGCAGGTCTTCCTGGACAGTGCGCAAGGACTCGCCGAAGTTCACCAGACTCCCCAGGTAGATGGGCGCGAAATTGGTGGTTGCCTGCTCGGCCACGTGGCACAGGGGCAGATAGGATAGCAGACTGTCGCTCTCCCGCAGGCCGAGGCCGTCGATGGTGCTGGGCGCCGTCGCACGGATGTTGCGGTAGCTGATCATTGCCCCCTTGGGCTTGCCGGTCGAACCGGAGGTGTAGATCATCAACGCCAGGTCGTTGAACTCCTGGGCATCCAGCAGTTCCTCGGCCAGCTCCGGCTGCTCCTTGTCAACCGCCTCGCCCATGCGCTCCACGGCGTCGAACGACAGCAGGTCCGGCTCGTCGTAGTTGTGCAGCCCCTTCATCTCGGGGACCACCAGCTTGCGCAGCGCCGGCAGCTGATCGCGCACTTCGAGCACCTTGTCGGTCTGCTCCTGGTCCTCGCACAGCACGATCTGGGCGTCGGAGTGTTCCAGCACGTAGGCGACTTCCGGCGCCGGGCTGGTGGGATACACACCGACGGTCACGCCGCGCACGACGCCCGCCCCCATCTGCGCGATCACCCATTCGATCCGGTTCTCGGAGATGATGGCGAAGTGTCCGCCGGGGGCCAGCCCGAGTTCCCGCAGCCCAAGGCCGAAGTGGCGTGCACGCTGGTAGTATTCGGCCCAGGTGGTGGGGTGCCAGATGCCGAAATCCTTCTGCCGCAGGGCCACCCGGTCACCGCGGTGGCGGGCGTTCCAGCGCAGCATCTGCGGCAGCGTGAGATCGGGTAGTTCGGCTCGTTCCACCATACCTTCTCCAGTCAGGACAGCCAGCGCTTGCGGCGCTTGTAATGCTTCACTTCACGGTAGCTCTTGCTCTCGCCCCCGGCACCACTGCCCAGGTAGAACTCGCGCACATCGTCGTCCGCCATGAGCTTCTCCGGGGTGCCGTCGATGACCACCCGCCCCGACTCCATGATGTAGCCGTAGGAGGCCAGGGCCAGGGCCACGTTGGCGTTCTGCTCCACCAGCAGCATGGCCACGCCCTGCTCGCGGTTGATGCGGGCGATAATGCCGAAGATCTCCTCCACCAGCATGGGTGACAACCCCAGGGAAGGCTCGTCCAGCAGCATCATGCTGGGCTGGCCCAGCAGACCGCGGCCGATGGCGAGCATCTGCTGTTCGCCACCGGAGAGATAGCCGGCCAGAGAGCGGCGGCGGGAGTACAGTTGCGGGAAGTACTCGTACACCAGCTTCTGCTTGCCTCGGCCGGCGCCGCTGCTCGCCGCATACCCGGCGGCAACCAGATTCTCTTCCACCGTCAGATCCTCGAAGACGCGACGGCCTTCC
Organism: Aquisalimonas sp.; assembly: GCF_007120195.1. Classification (GTDB taxonomy): domain Bacteria; phylum Pseudomonadota; class Gammaproteobacteria; order Nitrococcales; family Aquisalimonadaceae; genus Aquisalimonas. The sequence continues at coordinate 6,928 of NZ_SKOG01000244.1, read as the reverse complement.
ATGACATGGCAAAGCCCGTCGTGAACCAGGCGATGTGGCGGGCGGGAGCCCACCACATCGCCCTGGAACCGGATTTCACCCGAAGACAGCTCGCCGTTCTCCAGGAACAGCACGTTGGCGATGGCCTTCAGGGTGGTGGACTTCCCCGCCCCATTGGAGCCCAGCAGGGCGACCACCTCGCCGCGCGGCACATTCAGGGACAGCCCGCGCAGCACCTGCACGGTGTGGTGGTACACCACCTCGATGTTGCTGACTTCGAGTATCCGGTCGTCCGCCACGTCGTCACTCCTCGGTCAGATCGATCCAGTCGGACACAGGTACCATGCGGCCCGCCTCCACGTCGGCCCGGTAGATGCGCCCCACGGGGATAGAGTTGCCGCGGAACGTCACCGGTACACCGATGACGCCCCCCGTATCGATGTCCTCCAGGGAGTCCAGGGCGCGGCGCATGTTGGTTCCGGTGAGCTCATCCCCTGCCTCCAGGGTGGCGTTGACGATCTCCTTCAGCAGCATGCCCACCAGCCAGGCCTGGATGTAGGTGGTGGCGCGGTACTCGTCGTTCATCTCACGGATGGTGCGCATGATCGGGTAGTCGTCCGCCTCCTCGTCGTAGTAGTAGCGATAAGGCATGACGCCCATGAACCCGTCCGCCGCGTCCCCCATCTCGTCGATGATGCCCTGGTCCATGGTGTAGTACGTGCCCATGAATCGGGTCTCCATGCCCATCTGCCGGGAGCGCTCGATGAAGTCCGGGATCGGCGACAGGATGTAGCCGTGGAAGATGGTGTAGTCCGGCCGCGCCCGGCGATGTTCCAGGGCCGCCGAGGAAATGTCCGCCGCCCCCGGCGGGGTGACGATGGTCTCCGCAACGGTCAGGCCCAGATCTTCCGCCCGCTCCACGCTGGCATTGATGGGATCCCGGCCGAACTCCGTATCGGAGTAGACAAAGGCCACCCGGGCGCCCGGATCCTCGTTGGCGATGTACTCGAGAAGAACGCCCACCTGCTCGCTGTAATCCGGACCGAGCAGGAACTGCAGCGGATACTCCTCCGGGTTGTTGAGTTCGGAGGCGAACGAGGCGCCGGTCATCAGGATGTCCTGACGGTTCAGCGCGGAATTTATGGTCTGCGAGAACGCGGTGGAGTCGCCGAAGTAGAAATGCACGTCCTCGCGGCTGGTGATGCGCCGGAATACGCCCACGGACTGATCCGGATCGTAGCCGGTGTCCTGGCCGACGTAACGGAACTTGCGGCCCTGGACGCCGCCGTGCTCCTCGTTGATCCACTGCACGAAATCCCGAAACCCGTCATTGAACTGCAGCCCGGCGAAGGCGAACACGCCGGTCATGGGAATGGAACCGCCGATGACGATGGCATCCTCCACATCGGCCTCGACGCCGACCTCGGCCTCCTCCGGATCATCCGCAATGGCGCTGCCCGCGGTCATCAAGCCGAGCAGCAGGCCCGACGCCACACCCAGGAACAGCTCGCTGGTCCGATTTCGCATAGTCATGGATACACCCTCCTGTCGTCGCCCAGGGCAACGACTAGTTACGGAACGGCCACAGATGGAAGAAGCGCCGCACACGCCGCCAGATTTCCGCCAGCCCATGGGGCTCGAAGAGCAGAAATCCGACGATCAGCAGACCGAACACCAGGGTGCGCACCGGCGACAGCAGTGCCGACGCGTCCTGGACGAACGGCTCGAGCACATCGACACCGTAGCGCAGCAGCTCCGGCGTCAATGTCATGAACACGGCCCCGAGGATGCTCCCCAGGATCGTGCCCAGGCCACCGACGATGATGGCGGCCAGGAAGAAGATGGACATGAGCAGCGGGAAGCTCTCGGGATTGATGGAACCGAAGAAGTACGCATAGAATCCGCCGGCGATGCCCGCATAGAACGAGGCGATGGCGAAGCTCATGAGTTTGTACAGGGGCAGGTTGATCCCCAGCACCGAGGCCGAAATGTCCCGATCGCGTACGGCGATGAACGCCCGCCCCACCCGGGTGCGGAAGAGATTCGCCGCCAGGATCACCATCAGCACCGTCACCGGGACCACCAGCCAGTAGAAGGTGTCGGGATTGTCGAACTCCATGCCGAACAGCTGCGGTGGCTGGATGTTGATGCCACGGGTGCCGCGGGTAACGCTCTCCCAGTTGATAAAGACGAACTGCAGGATGAACGACGCCGCGATGGTGGCGATGGCCAAGTACAGTCCTTTCACCCGCAGGCTCGGTAAACCGGCCACCAGCCCAACCAGGGTGGTCATCACGCCGGCGGCGAGCAGATTGAGGATGAACGGCGTCGTGGCGTTGTTATCCAGCCACGCGACAGTGTAGGCCCCGACCCCCATGAACGCCGCCTGGCCGAGACTGACCTGCCCGGTGTACCCGGTGAGAATGTTCAGACCGGTCGCGCTGATGATGTTGATGCAGATCAGGCAGGCCAGGAACAGCCAGTAGAGGTTGGCCACGAACGGGTACAGCGCCAGCGACAGCAGCAGGATCCCGAACCAGACCCACTGTGTGCGCGTGCGGAACAGGCTCTCGTCGGCAGCGTAGGTTTCCTTCGGCGATCCGATACGCATGATTAAAGTCGCTCGATTTCACGGGTTCCGAAAAGGCCCCAGGGCCTCAGCAACAGGACCACCATGAGGATCATGAAGGTCACCAGGTGCTCGTACTCCCCGCCCAGATAGACCCCCGCCAGGGATTCCACCCAACCGATCAGCAATCCGGCCAGCAAGGCACCCAGCACGCTGTCGAGGCCGCCCACAATCACCACCACCAGCACCGTGAGACCGAAGAAACCCATCTCCGAGGAAATACCGGCAATGGAGCCGAGCAGCACCCCGGCGCCGGCGGCCAGCAGGCCCGCCACCCCCCAGGCCAGGCTGTAGACCATGGGCACGTTGATCCCCATGCCATAGGCCGCCCCCTGGTCGGAGGCGGTGGCGCGCAGGGCGACACCGCCGCGCCAGAAGCGAAACAGCACCAGAAAGACAGCGATCACCACCGCGGCAATGACGAAGCTCCAGAAGGTCTTCGGCGCCACGAACGCGTCGCCGATGAAAATGGGGTCACTCGGGAGAAAGCTCGGCAGACTACGGGGAGCCGCGGTCCAGATGATTTCCACCAGACCGATGAACACGCTGCTCAGGCCGATGGTGACCATGAACACCGAAATGGGGCTTTCGCCCAGCATGGGGCGGATCACCAGCCGCTCCAGGATCAGGCCGAGCAGCGCCCCACCCACCAGCGCCAGGATCAGCGCTGCCCAGATGGGCAGTGCCAGTGCCGCGGCGAAGCCGAAGAACATATAGGCGCCGAGCATGAGCATTTCGCCCATGGCAAGGTTGATCACCCGGGTGGCCTTGTAGATCACCACGAAGGCCACGGCGGTCAGGGCGTAAAGCGCACCAAAGCCGAGGCCGGCGAGGCTCACCTCGAAGAAGAAAAGCCAGTCCATCAGGCCGCCCCCCTGTCGCCGCGCAGTCGTTCGCGCAACGTGGTCATGTCATCGGCGCCGAGATACGCCTCGATGACGTCCGGGTTCTGCTGCACCTCCGCCGGCGGGCCACCGGCGATGCGCTGACCGAAGTTCAGGACGTAGACCTGATCGCAGATGTCCATGACCATGCCCATGTCGTGCTCCACCATCAGCACGGTCACCCCCCACTGTTCCTTGACGTCGAGGATGAACCGGGCCATGTCCTCCTTTTCCTCGCGGTTCATGCCGGCCACCGGCTCGTCCAGCATCAGCACCTTCGGCCGCATGGCCAGTGCACGCGCCAGCTCCACGCGTTTCTGCAGACCGTAGGGAAGCGCGGCCACCGGGCTGCGCCGAATGTGGTCGATCTCCAGGAAGTCGAAGACTTCACGTTCGATCTCGCTGCGTATGCGGACTTCCTCCCGTCGCGCACGGCCCAGGTAGAACATGGCCGCCAGCGGACCAGTGCGGGTGCGCACGTGGGCGCCGAGCTTGACGTTGTCCATCACCGTCATGCCGCGGAACAGGGCAATGTTCTGGAACGTGCGCCCGAGCCCCAGAGCCGCCCGGCGGGGAGGCCCCGTGCGCGAGATATCGCTGCCCTCCAGATAGACCCGTCCCGCCTGGGGCCGGTAGAAACCGGAGATGGCATTGAACAGCGACGTCTTGCCGGCGCCGTTGGGGCCGATCACTGCGGTAATCGTGCCCTCCGCCACGGACAGGCTGACGTCACGCAACGCGTGCACGCCACCGAACGCCAGGCTGACACCATCGACATTGAGAATATTCATGGTCACTCCACCGACAGACGGAATTGAGCACGGCGCACTGACCGGGGTCACGCGCCGTGCGCACACAGCAGGCGCGACTAGCCGTGCAACGGCGGGGTTACGCCGGCGCTGCCGGCCGTCCAGGGTCTTTTATCCGCTCCAGCCCACGGCGCGTGCACTCGAGAAGGATCTCGTCCTTGCTGGCGAAATAGTTATGGATGGTGGGTTTGGTGATGTTCAGCGTCCCCGCCACATGGTCCAGTGACGTGGCATGGAAGCCGTGCTCGTTGTACGAGCGCACTGCCGTCAACAATACGGCCTCGCGCTTGCGGAGGCGTTCGCCGTCGCGCGCCGCGGCCGGCTGCCAGGGCGAGGATACCGTTGTCTGTTGCGGGTGATCTTCGGACTCCACCACCCCTCTCCCGTCATGTCCCGCGGGTGCAGGTTATGACAGTGTTACAGCACTGGCGACGCCACGCGTGGCGTTTTCTGATGGGTCGATTCTATATTCGTCGGTAACATCAGCGTCAACCCTGGAGGCAGCATGAGCGACACCGACAACTCCATCGTGGAAATCGAGCGCGCGGACGGCATCGCCACGCTGCGGTTCAACCGGCCGGAGCGCCTCAATGCCATGGACCGCGCCATGGCGGAGGCCTTTCACGAGGCCGTCGCCGAGGTGGTCGAGGACGCCGCCACGCGGGTGATCATCCTCTCCGGGGCCGGGGAGTCGTTCCTGGCCGGTGGTGACCTTGCGGCCATGGAGCAGGCCGGTGACGACGCGGTCGCAGCCGTGGACACCATCATCCGGCCGGCCCACGCCGCCATGAAACAGCTCATGGCGGCGCCTCAGCCCACCATCGCACAGCTTCATGGCGCCGTGGCCGGCGCAGGCATGAGCGTTGCCATGGCCACCGACCTGGCGGTAGCCGCCGATAACACCCGCTTCAACCTCGCCTACGCCAACATCGGCGCCGTACCTGACTGCTCCGGCTCCTGGAGCCTGCCGCGACTGGTCGGGATGCGCCGCGCGCGGGAAATCGCACTGCTTTCCGAGACCATCGACGCCGACGAGGCCAAGGCCCTGGGACTGGTCAATCGGGTGGTGCCCCTCAGTCAGCTCGACAACAGAATCCGGCAACTGGCACAACGGCTTGCCGCGGGACCACCGGTTGCCCAGGGCCACATCAAACGGCTGCTCCGCTCCAGCTTGGACACCGACCTGCCCGGGCAACTCGACGCCGAGGAACGGGCATTCAAGGACTGCGCCGCCACGCAGGACTTCCGCAACGCCGTGACCGCGTTCCTGCGACGGCAAAAACCAGTGTTCACGGGGAAATAGCACAGCACGGTGTCCTGGCTCCGGCTGTCACCCCCGGTAACGGCCATGTTCCCCTCTGTAATGCTTGATCATGAACGCGTCGGCACGGAGGCGACGCACGGTTCTTTAGGCGTCATCGCCCCCGAGGGATAGGGATAGGAAAACCAACCGCTTTCGCCGCAATATTCCTTCGCCCCAGAGTACCGTCAAGTCCCAACGGGAGCCCCTTGTGAGCAGCGGAGGCAGCCCGGGTGGCCGAAATCGCCCGCAGCGCATGCCTTGGCATCGATGGCGTGCTCCGTGGCGTCTTCGTCCCACTGCGGTGGTCCCCGCGTTTGGGCGATACGGGGCGGGTTGGCGGGTTCGCCGATGGACTCCAGGATGGCGCGCACCGGCATCGCCTCGGTGATGAAGGCGATGATCGGCCTCTCGGCCCCGCACTGAGGGCCCGTCCGGGGAAACGCCTCGTCGATGCGCGCGAGCAGCCTGACCCAGATGTACACGGCATGCGGGCCGGGCAACTGAAGACCGGGCCGATGCGCGGCCGATCTACTACGGGATTCCCCGCATGGCTGATCCTGGCAGTGCGTTTTACGTTGCCGCATCGCTCACCGGAAGGAGATCCGAACGATGGGTAATCGCCTGGCCCTATCGCTGTTCATTCTGCGGGTTACGGTGTTCGTCGTGATGGCGATGTGGAGCCTGGACAAGCTGCTCGCCCCGGACCATGCCGCCAACGTGTTTGAATCCTTCTATTACCTCGGCGGCCTCGACGCCCCGGTTTTCTACGCGATCGGCGTCATCCAGCTCATTATTGAAATAGGCTTCTTGCTGGGCGTCGCGCGCTTCTGGACCTACGGATTCGTCCTCGTGGTCCATGCCATCTCGGTCGCGGCAACGTGGCAGCAGCTACTGAACCCTCTCGACAACATGCTGTTCTTGGCGAGCGTTCCGATGCTTGGCGCCTGTGTGGCCCTTTTCCTGCTGCGTGACAGCGACAATTTCCTCACGCTGGGGCGCTCTTCCGGCAAGCACTAGCCCTGCCCGTTACCCGTAAGTGTTGTCAGGCCAGCGATGCTGCGGATGGGCTGGGTCATTGTTCGATCTCGTCTCTGAGCTGGTAGGCCATCGCCATGGCGGTGAGCTTGGAGTAGCCGTGCCACATCAACTGATGTCCAGGCGGCGGGTCGTGGTTGCGGTTGAGATAGCCGCCGAGACTCGCCACCAAAAGCACGGCCTCGCCGAGCTGGCCCGGTCGAGGACGGGGGCGGCGCCGGGTCTGGGCGAAGTCGCCCAGCACGCGCAGCTCAACATCGGAGAACAGCAGCTCCGCGGGCAACTCGGG
>NZ_SKOG01000191.1 GCF_007120195.1 Aquisalimonas sp. | reverse complement strand
CCAGGGAGCTCCCTTCGTAGTCGTCGCTGGAGTCACCGAAATCGAGGTTGTAATTCCCGTTCCTGGCTTCTTCAGAATTCGCCCGCATGCGGTCGAACATATCCTGGGCAAGGAATGTGGCCTGGGAGACCTGTGCGGCGGACTGGTTGCTTTGCAGGCTGGTTGTCTGCAGCCCCGCCAATCCCAGAAGCCCGATCGAGAGCACCAAGACGGCGATTAGAATTTCCAGCAGGCTGTAGCCCTGCTGGCGCGGAAGCCCGGTCTTTCCTGTTGATCTGCCGCCTGAACGTGTCATATGGGTTACCTGCACTCCATTCGCTCGGATCGGGTCGCGCCGCCCGCGGTGATGGTGATTTCGCGCCGCATGTCGCAAAGGCAGTCATCCGCCGGTTCCAGTGCCAGCGAGATACGGCCGCTCCCAGCACCCCGGGAGCCGCCCACGCGGAAGGTGATGCGGTTGACGGGGGCGTTGCCGCTGCCGTTGTCGATGCGGACGCGGTCACCGAACGCATCGAAGATGCGGATCACGTCGTCGCTGCCGTCGTCGTCCTCCGCTACCACATGAAAGCCATCGGTCCATCCGTCGCTGATGGGCTCCAGGGTGACGTCGCGGTTGCCGCGAGTCGCCTCGCTGCGGGCCGTAGCGAGGCCCGTGACCAGTTCATTGGTCTGGGTCTACAGCCGACTGTTCTGGAGCAGGTACTGGAAACTGGGCACCCCGACTGTCAGCAGTATGGCCGCCACTACGACGGTGACCATGAGTTCGATGAGCGTAAAACCGTTTAACTTGCGCATGCCTGTACCTATACGCACAGCCGCATCCGTTGCCTACCCAGGCGGCGACGAACTGCGGTCACGAGCAGATGAGAGGTCATGCCTGCAAGCGCCTTGAGGGGTCCACTTAAGATTGAGCACTGTTGAACCGTTGTGCTAGTTTCAAAAGAAATTGCACCAGTCAGCGGTTCGGCCTAGCAGCCGAGACCTCAAATCGGATGAGGAGTGCGAGTGCAGCAGGGAAGCAGCGGCGCATGCATATGGCGGTCGACAACGAGCCTTGGCGGGCAGGGCGCGCTCGCCTTGGAGCCGCACATGCCGCATCTCATGCCTGGGCATGAGACTGCAGGAATCTCTTCCCGGATAGCCTTCCCTGCGACACAGGATCTAACCGTTGCGCACAGACGACGTCGAGCCTAGTGTCTCCGAAGCTCGCCTTGTGCTGAAGGGTGACGAGGATTCTTGGTAATTTCAGGGCGTGCGGAGCCCCCGCTGCCCATCAGCGAGAGAACTGCCATGGAATCAGGTTCGAGTCCGTGTGCCCGCAAGGCAGCGCGACAGCTGGCATATGCTTTTGCGGTCCTTTGCCTGGCGACACTCCTGCAGGATGTCACTCAGTCGGGGCCTCCGGGGATCTCCGTGGCGGCAGCCGGGCGGGCGGAGGGAGGGGATTTTTCGATGCGTATGGCGGTAAAAAAGCGCCAGGGGGTGTGTCGGGCGATGGCGTACCATCTGCAAAACTTGACGGGAGAGTCCTCGCTCGGCGAAATCCATCACTCCCTGCGGGCGCTGTCCATGCTCGCGGCTGGCAAGCTGAATGGCTACGTCAGCGCAGGCGACAGTGCGACCTCCCGTGCCTCCCCGCGGATCTGGGAGGACGATTATCGTGCTGCATTTCGTGATCATCGGCAGGATCTAGTTGATGCGCTCACCGAGGCGCGCAGGAACTGGGAGCCTTCGGTTCCGAAACGGATTTCACAAAGCTGCGTGGGGTGTCATCAAACGTTCACGAAAGACTCGCCGGCGTTGGGCGGAGAGTCCGCAGAGTTCCCTCGGCTAGGCCGGTGAAGGCGTCCTTCGAATCGCGCTGAGGCAAACGCGCGACGAGAGCATTGAAGCACACGGGTAAAGGACTAAAGGAGCGCAGGATGCGCAACATTCTCGAATCGGCGATCACCCGACAGCATTTCTCCCGGGTCTGGCACGGAGTGCGCTTCACCGTGGCGTTGGCCCTGACCGCTTTTTTGGTGGCCGCCTGTGGCGACGGCGGTGGCACGGAATTCGTCCTTGGAGACGATGTGGGTGAATCCCGGGGCGAGGGCAACCATGCGGACTCGGAAGAGGGCGACGACATTCCCTTGAAAGAACCCGGCGCCTACCTGCAGGCGGCGCGGGAACTCTTGGAAGCCGATTCTGACGTTGTTACAGATGAGGATTTCGCCGAGTCTGCATTGGCCCAGAGCCGGATGGATCAGGGCAGAAAGCGTCGCATGGACCGTGCACATGCGCTGGCCATGGCTGCTGAAGATCCAGACCCGGAATGGTTTTCCACCCATGTGGACCGCGAAGTGCTCGTGGTCGCCCCCGGTGAACGGTACGCCGTAACCGTCACCAAGCTTGACTCCGAGGGCGAGGCGATCGGCCCGGCGGACCCAGACCGTTTGCAGCTGGTAGTGCGAGTGCAGCGCGATGATCACGAGTTCGAGTACGTCCCCCGCGAGTACAGCGCGGATTACGCGCGATGGGATCTCAGCAGCGGCCAACTGGAAGTGAGCGTTCCTGCTGACCTTGCGCGTGGCCGGATGGTTGTGGGTATCAGGCCTGATCTTGCCGACCCGGGGCAATTGGCTCTCGCTGAGCGTTGGTCGACCGCGCTGTCGCTGGAAGTCTGGCCCGTGAGAAGCGGTGTCAATGCCCTTGGCCAGGACGACGTCTTGTTCCCCCGAGATGCGGCAGAGCCGTTTCATGACGATTCCCTGTTCTCGCGATCAGACGTCGCCGCCAAGGTAGGGCAAGAGTTGGAAGACCACCGGTTTGTGCTCCCGCTTGTGGTGTGGGGGACGGAGTTTAGCCCGGGTGAGCTGGTGGACTACCGCTGGGGCGAGTACGCCTATGGCGGCCGAATTGTTGGGTTGGTCAACCGTGATTACCAGCAGCTGGTTCTGCTGAGTCCTGAATGGTTATCCGTTTACGATGTTGCTGACACCTCCCATGGCTTCATGACCGAACAGGGCGTGTTCCCGGAGTTCGTCGTTTACCGGGAAGGGAATCCGATCCCGGATTACGACGCGCAATATCGTGGCGATCCCAGTCACGTCGGTCCCGAGGATCGTGCCGCGATCAGCGCCGACGCACTGGCAACAGAGCCGTTGGCGTTCACGGACTGGGCGGAACCGACCCAAGCCGAAATGGCGAAGAGTCAGCGTGTCCAGGCGCTGTCGACAAGCCCGAACCGGAGTGGCTTGTGGGAACGGAGCTGCGATCCTGCAGCGAAATCCAGCTTGGTGTTCTCCACCGAATTCGCGTTGGCCCCAGCGGACGCGGGGATGTTTGTTACGGCTTCTGTCGGCGGGCAAGGCCGGTGCAAGTGGACAGCGGCGCCAGGGCGCGATGGAAATCAGGGAGTTCGCCGTTTCTCGCCAGCTGGGGGAGTGGCAGGCATCATCCTTCGGCAGCTCCTGGGAGGTGATGTCCGGACCACCCCGTTTGGCAGCGTTAGCCTCGAACTTCAGGCTGATGCGCCGGACAGTCTTGAAATGAAGGCAGGGTATAGCCATCAGCAAGGCAGCGTACTTGAGCTTGGAATATTTGACCGCGGCGGCTACGGTTTCGTCGGCCTGTTGGGAGAACCGGTTACCGTTAAGGGGTTTGCTGAGGCAACAGCAGGTATTCGCCATACGCTTCAGCTCACCGACGTGGATGGCCTGCTGGGGCGAGTGTTGGCATTGGTCGGTATTCCGGCCCCCGTGCTGGATCTTGATGCGAAAGCTGGCCTGGGTGCGGGATTCGCGGTAACAGGCATGAACTCCGCTGGCGTATACCAGGGTTTTGGCACGTCCGGGGGTTCAATTAGCAGCGAGGCTTTCGCGCAGTTCAAGCCCAGCCCGCACTTGCAGGTTCTTACAGGCGTTCTCGGCCTAGATGGTGATCCAAGTTTCGAGTTCGATGTCAAACTGGGCGATAAGGCATTCCCAGCGGAGTTCGGCTTTAATGCTATCAATGATTCCGGCACCGGTATCGCCTTTGTGGAGGGCTTGAGCGCCAGTAATCCAGTGCTCAATGCCCTGTTTGAAGCTGGCGTCTCGGGGGTTATGGGTCCGGGAGACGCAGAGAGTTCCATTTTCGAAAATCCGGAGCACAACGTCACGTACGACGTACAGGAATGCCAGGATAACGGTGGAGAGATCAGCGCCCCGGTCGTTGCCTGCATTCATCCCCGCTTTTGCGGCGAGACTGAACCGGCGGGTTTTTGCGGAGGAGACATCTCCGTGGATCCGCTCATGGCAATGGGCTATGTCGGGGAAACTGTAGAAACCAGCGGACGGGTAACCCTGGGTGAAAGTGGAGGCGGTCAGCCATCGCAACCGCTTGACGCGAGCCTCAGCGGCAACCCCCTCTCACCGGGGCCACAGAGTGTCACCTTGCATCCCGGGGAGTCACAATCGTTCAACGCCTCGGGCCGTTGTAATTCCAGAGGGGTTACTCAGGGGACCATTACGGCCGTGGTTGATGCAGGTAACATGGACGAAAGCGAGAACCTCCTCAACTGCCGTTGCAACCGCAACGAGCGCGATTGCGACCGTATCTGGGCATCACCGCACCTGATTACCGCCGATGGGCTGGGCTACGATTACTACGCATCCGGCGATTACATTCTCATGACCGTCCCAGGGGTCGACGGGTTGGAGGTGCAGGGGCGCTTCTTGCCTGGTTATGACGTCTCTTGGCCGCAGGCAGTCGCGCTGCGCGTCGGTGCTGATGTCGTCGAGATCCACACGCGCAGAGAGGAGGCGGTGGGGCTCCATTGGCACTCGCTGTCCATATGGGTCAATGGGGAGAAGCTATATCCCCCGCACGAATGGCACCCTGTCCGCGAAACTCGGCAGATCAGGCTGCCTGACGGTGGCCGATTGTTCATCGATCAGTTCATGGGCCGATTCCAGGGACGCTACCTGGATCCCATCGGAGTTACCGTGACTTGGCCATTCGATGGCCCCGGTGGAGGTTACGGTGTGCACGTCCAGGGTATTGCCTATGACGAGGCGGAGGCCGGCGACTACGCAAACACCCCACCCATGATCGAGATCGAGATAACCCGCCCGGATACCTATGCCGGGATGGAGCGGGGCTTGCTCGGCAACAACGACGGCGACCCGCGCACGGATTTCATCCGGCGCAACGGTGAGAACCTTGGCGGCGCGACGCCGATGAGCTGGACGGCATTGTACTCACTGTTTGGTGGGGACTGGCTGGCACGGCCCCACGAATGCCTGTTCCGCAACGGGTGCATCGAGCCCCAGTTCCCGCCGGCGGCGGTGGTGCTCGATTCGGATCAGCGGGCCTTAGCCAAAGTGGCCTGCGCCCAGCTTCGCGGGTGGTATCGGGAGGCCTGCATGCATGACGTCGGGCTCACAGGGTCGCCGGAATTGGTTCAGCAGCACTATGCCGCGACTGACGACCTGAACTACATGGCCGATCGAGTCATCAATCCGGGCACCGAAGTTCCCCTGTATACACTGAAACCTAAGAGGCGCGACGTCCTGCCTGAGAATGCTCCCGGCGCACCGGCGTACATTCAGGAGTTCCAGGTTGAGCTGGTGAAGGGGTCTGGCGACTACATCGTGAGCCTGCGCCCGCCCGCAGCCGGAACGGCGCGATTGGTCTCAAACGGTGCAGGTAGCCGTACGGGAAGCAATGGTATCAGCGATGCCGTGAAAGTGTTCTGCGGTGAATCCGATGAACGATGGCAAGGGGCAGCCCTCTCCGGCCTTCCGGTTGCCGGCGCATTGCAGCTCTGGTCCGTGGATCCGCTCTCCGGGAACGCCGGACAGTTGATGGGAGAGATGGCCCTACTGTGCGTCGATAGCAATGAAGATCGAACGGCGTTGGGCGCCTCCCATGCCCTCATTGTGGATGCGTGGGATACGCCTTTTGCCTCGGGGAATAACGTCCATGGACAACTCGGCGACGGCAGCACCCTCCATCGTCACGAGCCGGTGCCGGCGGCAGTTGATGACTTGGATGCCCCTGAGTTTTCCGCTGTAGAGGCGGGTCGGGAGCACAGTATCGCCCTGGGTGGGGACGGCCGAGTCCGGGCCTGGGGCAGGAATGATCAGGGCCAGCTTGGCGACGGTTCCGGCGCGCAGCAAGAGCGCCCGGTTGAGGTTGCTTTATCGGATGAGATCGTCGTCGTGGCGCTTGCTGCGGGCGAAGCCCACAGCCTTGCCCTGGCCAGTGACGGCCGTCTCTGGGCGTGGGGGAGCAACGAATACGGTCAGCTCGGTGACGGCACGACCACGCAACGGAATGCTCCGGTATTAATCGACCCGGAATCACTGGAAGGAGCGCGGCCAGTCGGAGTTCACGCCGGTGAGCATCATAGCTTCGTTCTGGATGACCAAGGCAGGATTTGGGCCTGGGGCCGCAACCATCGCGGGCAACTTGGTGACGGCACGACAGAGGCACGCTCCTCACCCGTCGCCCT
>NZ_SKOG01000088.1 GCF_007120195.1 Aquisalimonas sp. | reverse complement strand
GCCGCCACGGCGCCAAAGCGCACGACGGCCATGCGCCGCCCGGTGCGGTCGGCGATCAGGCCCCAGACATTGGGGGCGACGATCTTGGTGGCATGCAAAATGGCGATCAGCTGACCGATCTGCGCGGCGGAAAAGCCTTCCGCATTGAGGTACGGACCCCAGTAGGGCGCAAGACCGCCCAGCACGGCGAAGAAGAACAGGTAAAAGGCGGACAGCCGCCAGTACGGCAGGGCCTGTGCCGGCACGCGACTACTCGCCCCTGCGGCCGGGCTCCGCGGGGACCGGCCGGAGCGGGGAGGTCACGTCCGCGTTTTGGGCGCGATGGCGCAAGGCATGGTCCATGAGCACCAGCGCCATCATCGCCTCGGCAATGGGCGTGGCGCGAATCCCCACGCATGGATCGTGGCGCCCCTTGGTCACCACCTCCACGGGCTGGCCCGCGGTATTGATCGAGCGTCCGGGTGTGACGATGCTGGAGGTGGGCTTGAGGGCGATAGACGCCACCACATCCTGTCCGGTGGAAATGCCACCGAGCACGCCCCCGGAGTTGTTGCTCAGGAAACCGTCCGGGGTGATCTCGTCGCGATGCTCGGTGCCGCGCTGGCTGACGCAGGCGAATCCGGCACCAATCTCCACGCCCTTGACCGCATTGATGCCCATCAGCGCCTGGGCCAGGTCGGCATCCAGACGATCAAACACGGGCTCGCCCCACCCCGGCGGGCACCCTTCGGCCAGTACGGTGACGCGAGCGCCTACGGAGTCGAGATCCTTTCGCAACTGCTGCATGTACTGCTCAAGCTCCGGGACGCGGTCCGGGTCGCCGCAGAAAAAGGGGTTCTGCTCCACCGCCTGCCAATCCTTGAGCTCCAGGGGGATGGGCCCGAGCTGGGAGAGATACCCACGGATGTGTACGCCAAAGCGCTCGACCAGCCACTTCTTGGCAATACCGCCGGCGGCGACCCGCATGGCCGTCTCGCGCGCCGACGCGCGCCCGCCGCCGCGATAATCCCGCACCCCGTACTTCTGCAGGTACGTGTAATCGGCGTGGCCGGGGCGGAACGTCTCGGCAATATCCGAATAGTCCTTGGACTTCTGGTCGGCATTGTCGATAAGCAGGCCGATGGGCGTGCCGGTGGTCCGCCCCTCGAAGACGCCGGAGAGAATCCGTACCTGGTCGGGCTCGCGGCGCTGGGTGGTGTAACGCGACGTCCCTGGCCGCCTGCGATCGAGATCCCGCTGCAGGTCGGATTCCTTCAGCAGCATGCCTGGGGGGCAACCGTCCACCACGGCGCCCAGCGCGGGGCCATGGCTTTCGCCGAAGGTCGTGACCTGGAACAGCTTGCCGAATGTATTACCAGCCATGCTCAACTCGCGGTTGTCGGGAAAACAGCGGGGACAGGGACGACCCGTCCCGCTTGCGTGGACGTTCGCGGCGCAACTTCAGCTGCCGGAGACGGTGCGCCGGGGCGCCTTCAAGAGCGCTGCATGCTCGGCCAATTCCGCGCTCGTGAGGGCAAAGACGCCATGGCCGCCCCGCTCGAACTCGAGCCACAGAAACGGCACATCCGGCCAGGCGGCTTCCACGGCCGGACCGCTGTTGCCGACCTCGACCACCAGCAGACCATCCTGCGTCAGCCAGTCCGCTGCGCCGGCCAGTACCCGGTGCACCACGTCGAGGCCATCCTCCCCCGCGGCGAGTCCGAGGCGCGGCTCATGCTGGTATTCCGGCGGCAGCCGCGCCATATCCTCGGCGTCCACGTAGGGCGGGTTGGCCAGGATCAGGTCATAGCGCCGCCCTGACGGCAGGCCATCGAAGACGTCCGCCTGGATTAACCGCACCCGATCACCAAGCTGGTGGCGCTGGACGTTGATTCTGGCCACTTCCAGGGCGTCTTCAGAGATGTCCGAGGCGTCCACCACGATGTCCTCGAACGCCCGCGCGCAGGCAATCGCAATACAGCCACTGCCGGTGCCCAGATCCAGTACCCGCTCCATGGCCTCGGCCTGCGGCCAGGGCGAAAAACCGGCCTCTATCATCTCAGCGATCGGCGAGCGCGGCACCAGCACGCGGGAGTCGACATAGAACGGCAAGCCGGCGAACCAGGCCTCCCGCGTCAGATAGGGCAACGGCAGTCGCTCATCAATCCGGCGCTTGACGCGCTCCAGCACAGCTCGCCCCTCGGTCGGGGTCACCCGCGCCTGCCAATACTCCTCGGGGATTTCGGGCGGCAGGTGCAGGCTGTGCAGCACCAACGCCGCCGCCTCATCCATCGCATTGTCGGTCCCATGCCCGAACACAAGCCCGGACTCCCGGAAACGGCTCGCACCCCAGCGCACATAGTCCCGCAGGGTCTGCAAATGGTTCAGCGGCTCTTCCACATCCAGCATGGGCTTGGCTCCATCGCCGTAATACGGGGCCATATGATACCCGATCGACCCACGCCTTGCCGGTCCCGGTGAACACCCCGCAACCCCCAGGTGAGCCTCGGTGCACAGGGCGATGGACTCGGATGCCCCCGCAGTGACGCTGCGGCGTGGGACCGCCTGCAACCAGTGACGGCCGCGCTTGAGCTGACCTAAGATGCATTCTCGGCATGACTACAAATCGCGCGCGGCCGCCCGAGGCCCGGAGCTGGCGTCATCGCGCAACGCGGCATTCCCTTGACCCCGCGCCTGTGACAAAATCCTCCGCCATGATCAAGAACTGGACGAAAAGCACACTAATCGGCAGTGTCATCGCGGCACTTATTGCGATGACCGGCGGCATGTGGGCGGCCAGCACCCTGCTCGCCCCGGCAAGCCTCGACAATGCAGACCTTCATGCGACCTACCTGGGGGATGGTCGCGACATTACAGAATTCCAGCTTCAAGACCATCGCGGGGACGCGTTCACCAACGACGATCTCAAAGGCCAATGGACACTTCTATTCTTCGGCTTCACGCACTGCCCGGATGTCTGCCCCATGACCCTGGCTGAACTCAGCCGCGCGCATGACATGCTCGACGATGCAGGGCTGGGTGGGAACGTTCAGACGGTGTTCGTGACGGTTGATCCGAAGCGGGACACCCCGGAACGTCTCGAGGCGTACGTCACCAACTTCAGTGACGACTTTCTTGGGCTGACCGGGTCAATGGAGGATATCGACGTCCTCGCCCGCGACCTCGGAATCGCCCACATCCGTCACGACGAGGACGGTGGTGACGACTACATGGTCGACCATGGCGCCTCCGTGCTGCTGGTCAACCCGGAGGGACGATTCCAGGCCGTGTTCGGCTCGCCGCACCGCGCGCGGGAGATGGTCAGCGATCTGGACGCCATTCTGCGCTTCCATGGCCCTTCGTGAGATAACCCAAGACGGCCTTGACAGCCCGATGCCCCGCTGCCTTGAATCCCCGCCAACGTTAGCGGACCGGGCAAAGTCACTGCCGTTGTATCCGCTGCCCCATCACGCGATCTCGCGACTGGTGCACCGGATCACGCGCAGCCGGGCTGCCTGGATTCGCCGGCCGCTGACCCGATGGTTCATCCGCCGCTATGGCGTCGACATGTCGGAGGCGATGACGCCCGAACCGGATGCCTATCCGGACTTCAACAGTTTTTTCACGCGGGCGCTGAGGACCGATGCCAGGCCGATGCCCGCCTCCCTGAACGCCGTGTGCGCACCCGCCGACGGTACGCTGAGCGCGCTTGGCGGCATCGAGGACGACCGCCTGATTCAGGCCAAGGGCCGCCATTACTCACTGACTCAACTGCTGGGCGGTGTGCCCGATCGTTCGGCGCCGTTTCGCGGCGGCGATTTTGCCACCATCTACCTATCGCCGAGTGACTATCACCGCGTGCACATGCCTGTGGACGGTGCGTTACGGGAAATGGTGCATGTGCCGGGCCGCCTGTTCAGCGTCGCACGCCACACCGTGCGGACCATACCCGGCCTGTTCGCCCGCAACGAGCGCGTGGCTTGCCTGTTCGACACCGCCCATGGCCCCATGGCCATGGTGCTTGTGGGCGCCATCAACGTGGCCAGCATCGAGACAGTGTGGGCAGGAGAGATCACGCCACCACGCGGGCGGCGGGTGCGCGGCTGGACCTACCGGGCGGACGAGGTGCGCTTGCAGCGGGGCGCCGAGATCGGGCGTTTCAATCTCGGCTCCACCGTTATACTGGTGTTCCCGCGGCGCGTCATCGACTGGGATACGCGCCTTATGGCGGACGCACCCATCCGGGTGCGGCAGGCCCTCGCCTGGACCCGCGATGGAACCGGGGCGCCCCGGGCGCCTTCATAATGCCCCCCGACATTCGGGGCACCCCGGCCACGCCGGGGTCAGCCTGCGGCGTCCAGCCCGGCGGTATAGCCTGCGCTCTCGATGCCGGCAACAGCGCAGGCCTGGTCCTCCGGCGAGGCGTCACCACTGATGCCGACGGCGCCAATGACGCGGCTGGCGTCGTCCAGCACCAACACGCCGCCGGGTACCGGAACAAACACCCCGCCGGAGGCCGTGGCGACGCTCGCCAGGAACGCATCGCGCCCCTGATTGCGCTCCCCGACCACACCGCTGCCGATGCCGATGCCAAGCGCCGCTCCGGCCTTGCCCTTCGCCACCTCCACGCGCAGCGTGCCGGAGCCGTCTTCGCGGTCCAGGGACACCACATGTCCACCGGCATCGAGCACCACAACGGTGAGCGGCTGCAGCCCGCGCCGGCGGCCCTCGGCCAGGCTGCCCGCGATAATGCTGCGCGCTTCATCGAGCGGCAGCGTCACCATCAGCTTGTAGACGTCTGCTGGCATGATCTGAAATCTCCTCGTGTCGACTGTCCAGTGGACGATTAGACTAGCCCGTGCGTCTTCATCAGGGGAGCCTATGGCACCAGATCCCGGTTCGAAACACCAGCGCGCGTGCAACCGACAGCCCACTCCCTGCAGAGACACTGCGGGAGATCACAGCGGCGCGCCCCGAAACGTGCCAACACCAAAGGGGACGAACCAATGACCTTTATGCGCAATGACGATGTGGGCAAACTGCTGTTGCGGTTGACGCTGGGCCTGCTCATGCTCCCCCACGGCATCGGCAAGCTGGTGGGTGGCGTCGGCGGTATCCAGGGAATGCTCGCCGGTGCCGGGCTCCCGGAGTTCCTCGCGTTCGGAGTCTACCTCGGGGAGGTCATCGCGCCCCTGATGGTCATAGTCGGCTGGTACTGCGGGGTCGGCGCCGTGCTGATCGTCATCAACATGCTGTTTGCGATCTTTCTCGCCCACACCCACGAAATCTTCCAGCTCACTGAGCACTGGGGCTGGGCCATCGAGTTGCAGGCGTTTTTCCTGATGACCGCCGTGGTCCTGGCCCTGATCGGACCGGGGCGCCTCGGCCTCAACCGGCACTAGTGTCCGGCCCATGTGGACGTGGCGCCGTCGGGCAGCGGCCGTTACTCGTCCGCGGCGCCGCTTCCCCGCTGCCTGGCATGGGTCTGGGCGCGTGCCGCATGGCTACGTATCCAGATGCTCACCGGGAAGCGCGCGACCAGCAGGACGAGCGCGCCCCAGAACCCCCAGGCGAAGCCGGCGACCCCGGCCTCGGGTGGCTCCCAGTTGAGTAAAACGCCCACGACCACCGGAATCAGCGCCACCACGATGAGCATGTCCACCACCAGGAGCCGTGCCCAGCTCACCCGGTCGGCGATGATTAGCAGCAGTGCCGCAACGCCCAGCAGAGCCAGGGTCCCGCCGGTTGCACCTCCCCACGCCCCACTTAGATCCATGAGTGTCAGTGATCGGCCATCGCCGAGCTCCAGAAAGGGCGCATACAGACATGCCGTTGCGACCGCTGCAAACAGGGCGTGTATCAGCGGCAGTCTGCGATCGGGGGCCTTGAGGTTTGCTACGCTGGTGTCATCGCTCATCAGGGGTTCACATCCGGTTTCGTCGATCGATTAGCATTCTGCCACACAAGCGCGTCCCCCTTCCGCAGGCATCCGGGCATGCGTAAGCTCGGGGATCGGCACGTGACCGCGAGGATTGCCCGGGGGGTCGTGGCGAAGGCCACCTGAACACACGCGCGACGGAGGGCATGATGGATTACGACACTTACCGTAAGGTGCTGCGCAATACCCTCGCCGGTGTGGAGGCCCCGTTTGCCGAAACCGAACTGGATCGGCGCGAGGAGAAAGTGCGCCAGGCCATGGCCCACCGCGGTCTTGACACGCTGCTCGTGACCGCCCCGGCGGAAATTTATTACCTCACCGGCTACAACACTTTCGAGGTCTCGGTGCATGCCTGCCTGGTGCTCGGGCCCGGGTACACGGCGCTGCAAGTCCCCTCCATCGAGACAGGCCCGGCTGTGGTGTGCACGCGCGTCAGCGATCTCATGGGCTACCGCTGGGAAGACGCCGGCGGGCCCCTGCAGCCGCTCTCGGTGCTGCTCCACGGTGCCGCGCATATCGGCTACGACCCCTGGCAACCGGGGTTGCGCCCAGGACTGCTCGACGGGCTGCGGCATGCGTTACCGGGGAGCCGCTTCACGGATGCCTCCGACCTCATCCCGCCAATCCGGCGCGTGAAGAGTGCCGCGGAGCTGGAACAGCTGCACAGGAGCGCCCGGGTGACCGGCATCGGTCTTGCCGCCGCGCAGGAGGCGGTGCAGGCGGGCGCAACGGACAACGAGGTCGCCGCCGCCGGGGCCCACGCAATGCTGGCGGAGGGCAGCGAGTTCATGAGCATGCAGCCCATCGTCACCACCGGCGTCCGCAGCAGCGTGATCCACACCAACCACAACGGGCGCCGAATCGCCGCCGGCGAGCCTGTTTTTCTTGAGTTCGGTGCCAACATTCGCCGTTATACCGCGCCGATGATGCGCACCGTCGTCTGCGGTGGCCGACCGGACTCCAAAATGGCGCGTATCCATGATCACTGCCGCGCCATGTACGACGCGCTGGTAGACGCCATGCGCCCTGGCAGGCGCTTCCACGAGGCGGCGGTCGCCGCCGAAGCGGCCATGGCCCCGGTGGCCGATGAGGCGTTTTTCTCTGGGGTGTTCGGCTATACCGTGGGCGCCGGCTTTCCGCCCTCCTGGGTCGAGGGCACCGGGTTCGTCGCCCGCGGTGAGGAGACACTATTGCGCGAGAATATGGTCTTCCACCTCCCCCTGTGCCTGCGCCTTCCCGGTCAATGGGGCATCGGCATGAGCGAAACCGTGCGTGTCAGCGCGCAAGGGCCGGCTGAGCCCCTGACCGCCAACACCTGGCGCCTGACCTGACCATTGGCTGAGCAACGCCCACACTGTTTTCAAGTTTGCACGGTGGGTCGTGTATCATGCCGAGCTGATCGTCGGCACCGAGGATCCCGTAGTCCATGAGCACGCAGGCCCATCGCCCGGAGCTGGCGGTGTTGATCTCCTTTTCCGGCGACGGCGGTGTCGAGCGCATGGTGCTGAACCTGTTGCGCCGCTTCCCTGAGCAAGGGTGTCAAACGGATCTGCTGACGCTGCGAACCGAAGGCGGCCATTTCCACAGCGTACCTAACGCCGTGCGGCACCTGCCGCTGGGCGTGCGCCACGCCAGCACGTGCGTGCCGGCGCTGGTGCGGTACCTGCGGCGGGAGCGCCCGGCGGTGCTGCTGGCCGCCAAGGATCGCGCCGGTCGTGCCGCTCTGTTGGCGCGCAGGCTCGCGGGGGTGGAGACGCGCGTCTACATTCGGCTGGGCAACACCCTCTCCGCCTCCCTGGCGCAGGACTCAGGACTGAAACGCTGGTGGCGGTACATGCCGATCCGGCGCCTTTACCCCTGGGCTGACGGACTGATTGCGGTCTCCGACGGCGTCGCACAAGACGTTGCCGCCACCAGCGGCGTGAAACGCGATCGAATCCATGTCATCCGCAACCCCGTGCTCACGGACACCCTCGCCGAACAGGCCGAGGCACCCGTTGAGCATCCATGGCTCCAGGTTCCGCGAACAGAACCGGTGATCATGGGTCTGGGACGGCTGACGCGGCAGAAGGATTTCCCCACGCTACTGGATGCCTTTGCGCGGCTGCAGCACCGGCGCGGCGCGCGGCTGATAATCCTGGGCGAAGGTCCCGAGCGGGGCGCCCTGGAGGCGCAGGCCTACCGCCTGGGCATCACCGCTCGTCTGCATCTGGCGGGTTTCCAGAGCAACCCCTACGCCTGGCTTCGACGCACGGACCTGTTTGTGCTCAGCTCGGCGTGGGAAGGGTCTCCAAACGCGCTCACGGAGGCCCTGGCGCTGGGCCGTCCCAGCGTGTCCACGGACTGCCCCAGTGGCCCTCGCGAGATCTTGGGGAGTGGCAAGTACGGCCCGCTGGTCCCCGTGGGCGATGCCGACGCCATGGCCGAGGCAATGATGAAGACGCTGACCGCGCCCCTGCCCAGCGCAACACTGCAGGAGGCTGTGGCGGGTTACCGGGACGAGACCAGCGCCGCCCGGTACCTGCATGTCATGGGGTTGCAATAGAGCGCCACGGAGCACACCGGCACCAGTCCCGACGTTGGGTGGCCGACGCGACATTCACGCGTGGTAATGGCACACTCGAGTTTTCACAACATGGCGGGCCTGGTGCCAGCATGGCAACGATTCAGAAGCACTTTTGAAATCACGAGGAGGAGACTTACGTGACTTTCAGCCTTGAGCAGCACGGCATCCGTGTGGACACGGTCCTGCGTAATCCGGCACCGGCACGACTCTATGAGGAAGCGCTCGCCTATGAGCCGGGTAGCGCCATCTCCGCGACGGGAGCCCTGATTGCCGAGTCGGGCACCAAGACCGGCCGCAGCCCCGGGGATAAACGCATGGTGGAACGCCCCGAGATCATGGACGACGTGTGGTGGGGATCCGTGAATATCGGGTTGGAAGATGGCAGCTTCACCAAACTGCGCGCCCAGGCCCGCAGCCATCTATCCGAACAGAGCCGGCTGTATGTCATTGATGGCTTCGCCGGATGGGCGCCCGAGTATCGCGTCAAGATACGGGTCATCTGCGAGCGGGCCTATCATGCACTGTTTATGCATAACATGCTGATCCGGCCCACCCGCGACGAACTCGCCGAGTTCGGCGAGCCCGATTACGTGATCTACAACGCCGGCCGGGCAAACGCGCGAACCGACCTTAACGGCGTCACATCCCAGACGAGTGTCAGCCTGTGCCTGCAGTCCGGGGAGATGGTCATCCTCGGCACCGAATACGCCGGCGAGATGAAAAAGGGCGTGTTCACCATCATGAACTACATCATGCCACGCCAGGGCGTGCTTTCCATGCACTGTTCGGCCAACGAGGGCGCAGACGGTGATATCTCCGTTTTCTTCGGCCTCTCCGGCACTGGCAAGACAACCCTGTCGGCCGACCCGCGGCGGCGCCTTATCGGCGATGATGAGCACTGCTGGGCGAACAGCGGCGTGTTCAATATTGAGGGCGGCTGCTACGCCAAGGTGATCGATCTCGATCCCCGTGCCGAACCCGATATCTACAACGCCATCCGCTTTGGTGCCGTGCTCGAGAACGTGGTGTACGATCCGGACACCCGCCAGGTCGATTACCGCAACGACAGCCTGACCGAAAATACCCGCTGCTCGTATCCGGTGGAGTTCATCGATAACGCCAAGATTCCGTGCATCGGCGGAACGCCGTCCAACGTGATTTTCTTGACCTGTGACGCCTTCAGCGTGCTGCCCCCGGTCAGTCGGCTGTCCCCGGCCCAGGCCATGTACCACTTCATCAGTGGTTATACAGCCAAGATCGCTGGTACCGAGATGGGTGTCACCGAACCCGAAGCCACCTTCTCTGCCTGCTTTGGTGCCCCATTCCTGGTGTGGCACCCCACCCGGTATGCGGATCTGCTGGCCGAGTGCATCCGGCGCAGCGGGGCGGACGTCTGGTTGGTCAACACCGGCTGGACCGGCGGTCCCTACGGCACGGGCCAGCGCATGAGCATCGCCTACACTCGGGCCATTATCGACGCCATTCATGACGGCTCCCTGGCCGAGGCGGAGAGCGTGACCGACCCTGTGTTCGGGGTCTCCGTGCCCACAAGCTGCCCCGGTGTGCCGTCGGACGTGCTGCTCCCGGAACGGACTTGGCGGGATCCGGCCGCCTACCGCGAGATGGCAGCCCATTTGGTGCGCCTGTTCCACGACAACTTCCAGGCCTATGCGGACCAGGCCAGCGACGAGCTGCTGAGCGCGGCACCCCGCGTCCCGGAGACGAATGCCAAGTCACGCTCCGGTACGGCGTAACGCCTGGCAGGTACCCTCCGCCACGTCCGCTCTGCCTGGTCGGCGGACAGCGGCTGCCATGCAACACTGCATCCCGTGTGCCCCGATGCACCAGCACGGACGCCACCGGCCAGCGGGTCGCGCCAGGGGGCGCGCCGCCCTTGCCGCCGCGGTTGAATTCCAGCCCTTACCCCCCAACAGTTGTCCGTAACCTGACACGTGTAACCCAAGGAGGCCCCATGGCTCAGCCGCGCATCCTCATGATTGTCACCAGCGCCGACACAATGACTTCAGGCAAGGCAACGGGCCTGTGGCTCGAGGAGTTCGCCCTGCCCTACCAGAGGTTCGTGGACGCTGGAGCCGATGTCACCGTGGCCAGCCCCAAAGGGGGTGCCACGCCAATCGACCCCCGCAGCAGCCCCGATGAACAGCAGGAGCTAGCGTGGCAGGATGCCCAGGAGCGCCTGGCGCACACGCGCCGGCTCAGCGATGTCAGCGCCGAGGACTTCGACGCCGTCTTCCTGCCCGGTGGGCACGGCACCATGTTTGACCTCCCAGACAACCCGGAACTCATCCGTCTGCTGGACGCCTTCGCCGCCGATAACAAGGTCATCGCCGCCGTCTGCCATGGCCCCGCTGGCCTGGTTGGCGTCACCGGAAAGGACGGCAAGCCACTGGTGGCTGGCCGGCGCGTAGCCGCTTTCACCGACGAGGAAGAGCGCGCGGTGGAACTGGATCAGGACGTACCGTTTTTGCTCGAGACCCGTCTTCGCGAGCTAGGCGCCGAGGTGGACGCCAAACCACCCTTCCAGGAACACGCCCTGCGCGACGGCCGCCTGGTGACCGGGCAAAACCCGCCTTCGAGCGCCCGCACCGCGGAGCTGACGCTGGAAGCGCTGAATACCGCGGGCTGATCGCAACGCACCGGACCGACAGTCACTGCAGCAGCACATGCGCCGACCCGCCCCTGAGCCTACGCCGACCGCCGCAATGTCTGCTGCAGCAACAGCCCGGTGACAATGAGCACCAGCCCGACGACGGTCGAGGCCATAATCGCCTCGCCGACGAGAATCCGGATAAACACCAGCGACAGGAACGGTGACAGGAATATCAAATTACCGATGCGCGCCGCGCTGCGGGTCAGCCGCATGGCGCCCAACCAGAGCGCAAAGGCGACACCCATCTCGAACATGCCCACATAGGCCGCCCCCACCAGGCCCTGCCAGTGCTCGACATGCATCCCCGCTGTGAGTGCGCAGGCCAGCACCACAATCGGCGCTGCAACGGCGAAATTGCTGAATAGCGCCACCAGCGGCGGACGCGAATCCCGCGCCGACCCAATCCAGTAAAGCGCCCACAACACCGTACTCCCCAGTGCCAGCAACACCCCGACCGGATTGGCAAAATCCACAGCCAGGACATTCCCGCGCGTGGCGATCACCCAGACGCCGGCGTAGGCGATCAGGCCACCGATGACGTCCCAACGGCTGAGCCGCTGGCGCAGCAATGGGATCGACAGCAGGGCCAGGGTAAAGGCCCAGGTATAGTTGAGCGGCTGGGCCTCTTGGGCGGGCAGGCGGTCGTATGCCGCGAAGAGCACAATGTAGTAAAGAAACGGATTACACACGCCCAGAACCAGGGAGCGCAGGAGATCATCGCGGCCCGTGCGCAACAGCTGCCGGTGCTGGCCGCTCACCACCATCAGCACGCCCAGCGTCAACAGGGACACCAGCGTTGCCCAGGCGAGCAGCTGGATCGGCGCCATGTACTGCAGCGACAGCTTGAACGCGCTTGCCACCGTTGACCACAGCAGCACTGCCCCCAGGGCCAGGAACGTGGCGCGGGTTTCGTTGACCACTTCAGTCTCTCCGTCAATGAGCTCGGCGATCGGTCGACACGGCCAATGCGCGGGTTGACCCGTGCATTCCGCACCGCTGCACCGTTACCTTGAAGGGTGCCCATGAACATCACAACGGGGACCATCCCATGAGTGAACGCAGACACCTGCTGGTGGTGGCCCATGCGCCGTCACCGAACACCCAAAAACTGGTGGACGCCGTGCTGCGCGGGGCCGTCCATCCGGACGTAGAGAACGTGGACACGCGCCACATCCCACCCCTGGAGGCGGGGCCGGACGACGTGCTTGCCGCCCATGCCATTATCCTGGGGACCACCGAGAACCTGGGCTACATGAGCGGTGCGCTGAAGGATTTCTTCGACCGGATCTACTACCCCTGCCTGGAACAAACCCAGGGGCTGCCCTATGCGCTCTATGTCCGTGCAGGCCGGGACGGCACCGGGACGCGCCGAGCCGTTGAGAGTATTGCCACGGGGCTGCGCTGGCAGCCGGCCCAGGAGCCATTGATTTGCCGCGGCGAGTTCCAGGAGCAATTCATCAACGACTGCGAAGAACTCGGCCTTTACATGGCCGCGAGCCTGGACGCAGGCATTATCTAAGCACAGGCCATCGGAGTCACGGTCGGGGTACCTTGGCAACGTGTCGAGACCGTGTCATCGTCAGCGTACCTGGGAGAGATGCCGGTCGGAAATCCGTCTTGGAAGTCCCTGAATTCGACATCGGTCGCCACTTCGAGCCTGGCGTGACGCCGCCATCCACTGCTGATGAGACGGCATGGTGGTTTGTCTTCTGCGAGCGCAGGCTGCTCCTGCGCCGGCTGGACGTGCATATGTTCCAGCCCCCCTGCCAGCGTCATGACCCGCGGCCTGTCGCCAGTCGCATTGGAGAACCGCACTTTCTGGGCCGTCTCGCCGGTGTCCCCTGCTATGCAGCGGATATCGACGGCCAATTCCCATGCCCGGCGTTTGAGGCGCGCGGCCTGTACGGCCTGCATAACCGGCTGAGAGCGGATCTTTACCTGCTTGCCGGGCGGGCCTTCCAGATCCTGGAATGGGATCGCAAGCACCGCTTCTGTGGTCGCTGCGGAACGCCCACGCAGCGTGCGATTGCGCAGCGCGCGCGCGTCTGCCCTCACTGTGAACTCTCCCTGTTCCCACGGCTCACTCCGGCGATGATGGTGCTCGTGAAGCACGGTCGACAGCTCCTGCTGGCACACTCGCCACGGTTTCCCGAGGGGTTTTACAGTGTGTTGGCGGGCTTTGCAGAGCCGGGTGAAACCCTGGAGGCCTGTGTGCGCCGGGAGGTCCGCGAGGAAGTCGCGCTCGAGGTCACAAATATCCGCTACTTTGCGTCGCAGCCATGGCCATTCCCCCATTCCCTCATGGTGGCCTATACAGCGGACTACGCCGGTGGCGAAATCCGCGTCGACGGCAAGGAGATTCTGCACGCCGACTGGTTTACCCCGGAGACGCTACCAGCCGTCCCGGGCGAGATCTCCATCGCGGGCCATCTGATCCAGTGGTTCGTCGACGCGCACGGTGACTGAGGATCCACAAGATCAGCACCGAAGCAGGTACTCTTGCAAGCCGTTGCGCAACAACACCGAGCGCTCCACGCGCCATTGCGGCATCAGCCGCTGGAGTTCACCGCTGCTGTGCCGTGGAGGGCGACGGACCGAACCCCCGGGCGGAGTCGGGCAAGATCGGAGGCCGTCAGCATCGAGCAGATACCCGCTCGGTTGCGCCGGCATACTGGATACCCCGTAGGCCACCAGCGCGTGCAGTGCCGTGCCCGGCCCACCGAGACCCCGAAGGTGCGATGCCAACTGGCGGATGCCCTGATGACTCAGGTAATCGAGCAGATCCCAGCACAGGATGAGGTCCGTGCCGGCGAAAGGATCCGGCGGCAACATGTCCGCGAGGACGGACTCGGCGGACTGCGCGGATGCATCGTCATTGAGCGCAAGCAGCTCCGGCATCGCGTCGGCTATGCCGAGCCGACACCGGAACCGTGACAGATAATCGACGTTCGCGGAACGGGCCGGGCCAATGTCGAGAATGGCGAGCCGGCTGCCCGTCTGTGCCGATGCCAGATACTCCTGCAGCAGCGGTGCAGCAAACCACTCCTGCCCTGCACCTCTGGCGCAACGACGCCTTAGCCGGCTTTCCGCCATGGACTCGCATCCTGATGCACCACCACGCCCTGATCCCGCTAGTGTCCTGTCCCGTAAATACGTTGCGAAAATTGGCGTGGATCCTGACGGTTCCTGGCAAGGCGCGCCGACGAGGCGTAGCCGGGACTACGGCGAGGAGGCGCAACGCCGCCAGGGGACGTCAGGGCCGCGACAATCGTAACGTTATTTGCGGAACAGGACACTAGTGTCCTGTTCCCTGGCCGGTCTGCTCGCTTCCGGAATTTTTCCCGCTCCGGCCCTTCTTCCCTGCGTCGTTCGCGTTGCCAGTGGTATCCGCCTTTGCCGTATCGCTGGCACCGCCCTCCGTGACCGACAGTGTCGACTGGACCGTCGGCGACTCCGGTGGCAGCTGCGAGCGCTGCTTCGTGCCCAGGGCAGCGTTCACGGCTTCGGGATCCATCTCGATGGCACCCCTGAACCAAGCCCCGTCGTCGAGACTGACCCGAGGCGCAGTAATATTCCCCCGCACCTTGGCAGAACCACGGATGGAGACTCGGTCCGCCCCGTAGAGATTACCTTCCACCTCGCCGTCCACCATCACGGTATGGGCATAGAGGTCTGCCTCCACGTGGCCTTTGGCCCCGATCGTGAGGCTGTGATCCTGCAGCTGAACCGTGCCGGTGACACGGCCCTCAATCAACAGATCCTCCTCCCCCGTGAGGGTTCCATCGATATGGATGGACGGGCCGATCACAGCCGCCTCGCGGCGGCTTACGCCATCACTGCCCGCCTGCTCTCCCGCCAGAGCCAAGCGCGCGGCCTGCCCGGCATCCGGTTCCGATCCGCTGGCGTTGTCCCGCTCCAACTTCGTTCCAGAGCCCCGCTTGCCAATATCAAACATGGCCATCCTCCACCTCCCGCTAACCCGATTCCATCGTTGCGCCGTCCTTCCTTGCGGCCCTCGGCGCAACGCCACCGAAGGCATACTACGCCGCCGCTGCCGAGGCGGTAAGTGTATCCTTCAGGCGACACACTCACCGTCGCCCACGTATCGCCAGACCGGACATCGGGGCACTCCGATGGATGGCAGGCGCAGGCATGTCTCGGTAGAGTATTGCGGCTATACCGACACGACATCAGGCACAGTCGCACCAGCGTGCCCCGCCAGAGGCCAACAGGGAGCCAACTATGCAAAGCCTCCGGAATCACCGCCGCCGTTGTATGCTTCACCTCATTGTCCTGCTCCTCATCAGCGGCCTCTTCGCGCAAACGGCCAGTGCCGGAATCGTTGGGACCGAAATTGCCCTGGGCGGCCCGGAGTTCACCGAGCAGGAACGCCTGCAGGCGGTCATCGACCGTGATGATGTGCGCGAACGCCTTATCGCCCGGGGGGTAGACCCTGCCCATGCCATGGATCGGGCAGCCAGCCTATCCGATGCCGAGGCCGCGGAAATGAACGCGCAAATTGACGCGCTTCCTGCCGGAGCCGCGGGCACGGTGACCATCCTGCTGGTCGTCATCATTCTGTTGCTGATCCTGCGATGAAGCAACGATTACAGGCCCTGCTCGCGGGTGCATCGCTGCTATTGGCCGCCTGTGCCACCAGCCCGGCGCCGCAGTACACGGGTCTGGACCAGGCGGCGGCAGGAACCTCGCAGTCGCACGAACTCACCGAGGTACCGTTTCATCCCCAGGATGCCTACCAGTGCGGACCCGCAGCCCTCGCCACGATCATGAACACGGCCGGTGTCGATATCGACGCCGACGCGCTCAAGCCTGAGGTCTACCTGCCGGATCGACGCGGCAGCCTTCAGCCCGAGCTGCTGGCAGCCGCCCGACGCCAGGGACTGGTCGCCTACGCCCACGCCCCCTCCTTCGCCAACCTGCTCCGGGAGGTCGACGGGGGCAACCCGGTACTGGTGCTGCAGAATCTGGGACTCACCGCCATTCCCATTTGGCACTACGCCGTGGTCGTGGGATTTGACTGGGACGCGGCGACCGTGATCCTGCGCTCCGGTACCACGGAACGGCAAGTGCTCTCCTTCGAGCGCTTCGAGCGCTCGTGGCGGGACGGTGGCTACTGGGCCATGACCGTCCACGCACCGGGCGACATGCCGGCCACGGTCGACGAAGGGCGTTATCTGCGGGCGGTCACCGCCATGGAGGACACGGCCCCTGAGGCGGCCCGGGCCGCCTACCAGGCGGCCGCTTCAGCCTGGCCTGAAAACGGCATCCCGCACCTGGGGATGGGAAACCTGGCCTATCGACAGAGCGCCTTTTCCGTCGCCAAGCAACATTACCGGCAAGCCGTGAGGTACGCCCCCGAGTCACCCGCGGTGCATCATAACCTGGCGTGGGCACTGCTGCGCCTGGAGCGTTACGAGGAAGCCCTGGCGCATGCCCGTGAGGCAGCGGCACTGGCCGAGACCGGCCAATCCCAGTACTTTGGGGCTTTGGAGGCGGTACTACGCCGCTAGTTAGCGTCCCGACTCATCAGTGCGCGCCCACAACAGGAGGGCACAACAGTGGCAAAACTGGAATGGTTCTTCGATGTGATCTGTCCACAGGCGCACCTGGCTGCCGTACGCATCGAGGCGCTCGCCCGGGAGACCGGTTACGACCTCGCCCTCCGTCCGGTCTCCCTGGCCCAGCTTTACGAGGCCCAGGGGCTGCCCCCTCAGCCGAAGGACCACTGGCCCGCGAACAAACGTCTGCGCCAGCGGCGCGACCTTCAGCGCCAGGCCGAGCAGGCAGGCTTTCGGCTACGCGGCGCGCTGGAGCGGCCGGTGACGGAGAGCACCGCGGCCCAGCGTCTGCTCGCGGGCACGCCGCATGCGGTACGCTCAGGGCTGATGCACGCGCTAATGAGCGCGGCCTGGGAGCGCGGCAAGTCGCTGGATGACGTCGGCCTGCTGCGACGGCTGGCCGAAGAGCACGCCGTGGATGCCACGCTCATGGCTGCCGACACCAGCGCCAGGGCGCTGGCGGCCAACACCGACGAAGCCCTGGAGCGGGGGGTCTTTGGCGTGCCGACTGCGATGCTGGGGGACGCCCTCTGGTGGGGGGCGGACCGGCTCGATTTCGTGGCCCGCGCTTTGGGTGGCGCCTGCTCTGTTGGGATGCCCCAGCCGGACGGCCACCGGCGGCGCCTGGACGTATTCCACGACTTCTCCAGCCCGTTCTCCTACCTGGCCTGCACCCAGGTGGAGCGACTTGCCCGGGAGCACGGCGCCGAACTGGTCTGGCGCCCCATGCTGCTGGGGGCACTATTCCAGTCGATCGGCACGCCACTGGTTCCGCTGCAGACCATGAGTGCCAACCGGCAGGCGTGGGCGCACCGCGATCTTGCCCTATGGGCGGATTACTGGGAGGTGCCGTTCTCCTTCACCAGCCACTTCCCGCTGAACACCGTCCTGGCACTCCGCGTCTCTGCGGTGGAGCCGGATCTCATCCAGCCCCTGTACCAAGCCGCCTGGGCGAATGACCGCAACCTGAGTGAGCGGGAGACGATCGCCGCCATCGTGCGGGAGGCCGGGAAGGATCCGGCGGACGTCTTCGCTCGGGCCACGGCGGACGAGACCAAAAACCTGATCAAAGCCAATACCAAGACCGCACAGTCACTCGGCGCCTGCGGTGCGCCCACCCTGGTGGTGGAGGGCGAGCTGGTGTTCTGGGGCCAGGACCGCATGGACATGGTCGGGCGCGCGCTGGATGGCTGGATTCCGGAGGCGGATGCACAGCCCGCATCAGAGGCCTAATACGGCGGATGGTTCCATGTCTGGCACACGCCCTGAATACACCCGAACTGCGAGGACGCCATGACCGGCCCCCTATCCGGGTATCGCATCGTCGATCTGACCGCCATGGTCTCCGGGCCGCTGGCGACCATGACCCTGGCCGACCAGGGCGCCGAGGTCATCAAGGTGGAAAACCCCGCCGGCGGCGATTACACCCGCCTGGCTGCGAACCGTCGCAACGGCTACTCGGCGAGTTTTCTCAACAACAACCGCAACAAGCGCTCCGTCGCGCTGAACCTGAAATCGGACGAGGGCCTGGAGATCCTGCTGCGACTGGTCGGAGGGTCCGACGTGTTCGTCCAGAACTTCCGCCCCGGCGTCATCGAGCGCATGGGCCTGGGCGAGAGGGCGCTGCGTGGGATCGATCCGTCGCTGGTGTATGCCTCGATCAGCGGCTTCGGCGCGGCCGGCCCTTACGCCGCCAAACCCGTCTACGACCCACTGGTCCAGGCCCTGTCGGGCCTCGCCAGCGTCCAAGGCGCCGATGACGCGGCGCGCCCTCAGCTCGTGCGGACCATCCTGCCGGACAAGCTCACCGGCTGGGTCGCCGCCCAGGCCATTACCGCGGCGCTGCTCCACCGCGCGCACACAGGGGAAGGGCAGCATGTCCAGGTCTCCATGCTGGGCGCCGTGCTGGCCTTTCTCTGGGGCTCGGACATGGGCAGCCAGACGTTTGTCGGGGGCGAGCTGCCACAAGCGGAAGCCGCCAGCTTTATCGATCTCATCTACGCCACGGCCACCGGCTACATCAGTGTTGCCGTGCAAACCGACCGGGAATGGCAGGCGCTGACCCGGGCCCTGGACCACCCTGAGTGGCTGGAGGATCCACGCTTTCTGAGCCCGGCGCTGCGGCAACAGCACATCGACGCCCGCCTCCAATTAACACAGGCCGTGCTGTACGAGCGCACCGCCGAGGAGTGGCTGCAACGCCTGGAAGCTCACGGGGTACCCTGTGCGCCGGTGCTCACGCGCAGCGAGGTGGTGCATCATCCACAGGTGCGGGACAATGCGCTCGTGCTGGAGTCCGACCACGCGCAGGCGGGGCGGCTGCGTCAAGCCGCCCCGCCTGCGGACTTTTCGCTCACCCGGGCCGGGATCCGCCACGGTGCCCCTGCGCTGGGCGCGGATACCGATGGCATCCTGGCGGAACTGGGTTACGACGAGGCCGCGCGCCAACGGTTGCGCGACCGTGGCGTAACGGCCATCGAGGGAGTCAGGTGATGATCGATTTCTACTACTGGCCCACACCCAACGGCTGGAAAGTCGGCATAATGCTGGAGGAATGCGGGCTCGCCTACCGCGTGGTCCCGGTGAATATCGGCCGCGGCGAGCAGTTCACTGCGGAGTTTCTGGCGATCAGCCCGAATAACCGTATGCCGGCGATCGTCGATCATGACGTGGACGGCGGGCCGGTGCCGGTGTTCGAATCAGGCGCCATACTCATTTACCTGGCCGAGAAGACAGGCCGCTTCATGCCCACGGACCCCCTCGGCCGCAAGGAAGCGCTGGAATGGCTATTCTGGCAGGTCGGCAACCTTGGGCCCATGGCCGGCCAACTGAGCCATTTCGTGAATTATGCGCCAGCCGGGCAGGAGTACTCCCACACGCGCTACGCCAACGAGTACAACCGCTGCCTTGGGGTGCTGGAACGGCGCCTGGAGGGTCGGACGTACATCCTCGGCGACTACTCCGTCGCCGACATGGCGGCCTGGCCCTGGGTGCTGATCGCCAAACCCCTCGGTGATACCCTCGAGGACTTCCCCAATGTGCGCCGCTGGCGCCAGGCCATCAAGGAACGTCCCCCGGTCCAGCGGGCCGTGGATCTGGGCAGCGAGTACCGCCGCCAGGGGCCGCCGGACGAGCAGGAGCGGGCGATCCTCTTCAACCAGCGCGCGCGCTGAGTTACAACCCATTGGTATGGCGGTGCATCAGGGCCGGCGCACGGCTTGCGGACGGGTCGTTTGCTGGCAGGCCACGCACCGCCCAGCTAGTGTCCTGTCCCGTAAATAAGTTGCGAAAATTGGCGTGGATCCTGACGGTTCCTGGCAAGGCGCGCCGACGAGGCGTAGCGGGGTCTACGGCGGGGAGGCGCAACGCCGCCAGGGGCCGTCAGGGCCGCGACAATCGTAACGTTATTTGCGGGACAGGACACTAGTACCCCGGCGGAACCACGAAACCACCGGTCAACGCTTCCACATGGCGGGC
>NZ_SKOG01000219.1 GCF_007120195.1 Aquisalimonas sp. | reverse complement strand
CGCTTGTCAGCCGCCCGCTGCTGGAGGAGCACCGACCCGTCGGAGGCGAAGACAAACAGCGAGAAGGCCCGATGGAGCACCCCCTCGCCGTCGTGGCAGGCCGCCTTGGACAGGTAACCGATTTCTTCATCGCCCGGCGTCACCAGGATCAGATCTTCACAATCACTGGACACCGGAACATGCCGCCCATAGCGCTTGTCACCCAATTCGCACCTCCATGGCCTGATAACCAGCCAGATTCATCGCATGGCAGACGCGGCCAGGATCCTTACTGCAACGCCGTACTTAAACGATGGATGCACAGCGAGACCTCTCCGCCGGTGATGACCTCGACCAGCGAGGACACGGCCTCGAACACGGTATTGACCAAATTGGCACCCATGGGATTCCGGGTATCGACGAGGGTGGACGACGACCATGTCGCGCCGACTATCGCCGCGGCAGTGCACACGGGGCTCCGCCTAGCAGACACCGCCCCCGCGGGCGAGTGTGAGGAGACCGTCCTCGTCAGTACTCCGCTTCGGTGGTGGTTCCCGCTCCGGCAACTGTCGGCTGCGGGCGCCAGTCATGGACACATGACTTCTCCCCGGTCGACCGCGGCCCGAGACCGCCCCAGGGGCCTCCGGGCCACTATCTCCCCCTTGCTTCCCTGACCGCCCAGTGACGTTCTATGACACCGCAGACGCTTTGCACATCCAGACCACACTGCGCGAACAGCTCATCGCGGGTTCCGTGGTCCAGGAACAGGTCCGGCAACCCCAGGTTCACGATCCCAGGCATGGACCGCGATGCTGTCACCAGGTGCTCGTTAACCGCACTGCCCGCGCCACCGGCCACCGCATTATCCTCCAGTGTGACCAGCAGTTCGTGATCCGCCGCCAGTTGCTCCAGCAGCGCTGTGTCGAGCGGCTTGACGAATCGCATATTGACCACGGTACTGCCCATCCGTTCGCCGATCTGCTCAGCGAGCGGGACCATCGCACCGAAGGCAAGGATGGCCACGCGGCGCCCTTCCCGGCGCACCTCGGCGCGGCCCAGGGGAATGGAGCCCATCTGCCTGCGCGGTTTGCGGCCCGGACCACGGCAGCGGGGGTAGCGCACCGCCGCCGGCCCCGAATGGCGAAATCCGGTGTAGAGCATCTGCCGACATTCGTCCTCGTCCGCCGGGGCCATCACCACCATGTTGGGCACACAGCGCAGGAAGCCCAGATCAAAACTGCCCGCGTGGGTGGGGCCATCCGGCCCCACCAGCCCAGCCCTGTCAATGGCGAGCAGGACGGGTAGATTCTGCAAGGCGACGTCATGGATGAGCTGGTCGTAGGCGCGCTGGAGGAACGTGGAGTAGATGGCCACCACCGGATGCTTGCCCTCGCACGCGAGCCCTGCAGCCATCGTCATGGCGTGCTGTTCGGCAATGGCCGCATCGTAATACCGCTCCGGGAATTTAGCGGCGAATTCCACCAGGCCGGAGCCTTCCCGCATGGCGGGCGTGATCACCGTCAGGCTGGGGTCCTGCTCCGCCATGTCGCACACCCACTCGCCAAAGACTTCCGTGTAGGTCGGCGAGCCACCGCCGCTCTTGACGAGCCCTCGATGCGGATCAAACGGCGTGACCCCGTGGTATTTCACCGGGTCGGCTTCCGCCGGGGCGTAACCTTTGCCCTTCTGTGTGGCCACGTGCAACAGCTGGGGCCCGCCACACTCGCGCAACCGGTGCAGGGCATCCACCAGCGCTTCCACGTCGTGCCCATCGACCGGCCCGGAATACGTGAAGCCGAGAAACTCGAACGGCTTTCCGGCGGATCGCTCGTCCACAGCGGCCGGTGCCGATGCTGGTGCCGCGGATGGCCCGCGGCAGGGTGCAGCGAGGCCGCTGCGACGCTTGACCCAGTGCAGAAACTCCTGGAGGCCTCCCACGCTGGGCGAGATCGACATTTCATTGTCATTGAGAACGACCAGCATGTCGGCACTCAGGCTGCCGGCGTGATTCAACGCTTCATAGGTCATACCGGCAGTGATGCCGCCGTCGCCGACGATGGCGATAACGCGCCGGCCGCGGCCCTCACCCCTCGCCGCCTCCGCCATACCGAGCGCTGCACTCACCGCCGTTCCGGCATGGGCGACGCCGAACGTGTCAAACTCGCTTTCCACCCGATGGGGAAACCCTGACAACCCACCCTTTTGGCGCACGGTGGACAGAGCGGGCCCGCGTCCGGTCAGGATCTTGTGCGGGTAGGTCTGGTGCCCCGTGTCCCAGACCAGGCGGTCGAATGGCGTACGGTACACGTAATGGAGAGCCACCGTGAGCTCAACGGCCCCGAGCCCGGCGGCAAAATGGCCCCCACTGTGACTGACCGATCGAAGCAGGTAGTCGCGCAACCCGCTTGCAACCTCACTCAACTCGGTGGGAGAAAGACGACGCAGATCATCAAGGCCCGGAATCGTGTCCGAACAACGGGACTGGGTGACAAGGTTGGTTTCCATTGAAACGCCCTCTTCCGAAGGAGCGATCGGATTTACTTCCCCGCGCGCGGTTGCCTTAGCCATGAACGCACCAGCGCTTGTTGCAATCTGGCCGTGCACAAGACGTCAGCCTGACCGGGTCGCGAACTCCAGTCTTGAGCTGTGTCGTTCTGAATGGTAGTAGCGATACGCGCGGCACACCCTGAGTGCCATTACCTATGGGCAGTCGGCGCGGATCAAGTTGATTGACAGCGCGCGCGTGTTCGTCAGGCGCTGGCATATGGCAGCTCATCTGACTGGCGAAACGCGCAATAGGCAGCCAGTGTGTCCACGGGGGCTTCGAGGGGCGGATAACGGCCGACCTCGGATCCGAGCTCATGCAGCGCTCCCCTGGGTACGTAACGAAGTCAGTGCACGGGTGTGTCCGTACCAACCACCGAACCCGCGGCACCGTTGATCAATTGCAGCGGAAGGTCCGCACGCTCCAGTGCGCCCACCTGGCGCCCGCCCTTCCGCCAACGCTCGCGGCGATACTGTAGCACCTTCCGCACGTTGGCACGGTCTCGGCTCATCGCGGCATCCCCTGGGTCGGCGGCAATATGGGACGTGCCGCATCTGCAACCATTCTGCCCGAATCGGCCCACATCGTCCGGGCGACTGGTCCTTCACCTCGCCGGCGCGCATGCTGCATGGGTTAATCAACGGCGAATACCCCGCCCACCTGTATCAATGCCCGTCATGTACGTCGCATCCCCTATCCGCGCCGCCCGTCCCCCGGGGGAATTGCTTGGCGGACCAGCGCCGCAAGCACCACGAACAGCAGAACATACACGGACAACCATGCCCGTTGCCAGCCCGCTTGAGCACCAAATCCACCAGGGGTTGTCAGAGCGGACGGTGAACCGGGCTGACTGGGCGCTCGGCCAAGCCCCCTCTCGCTGATGCCCGTGGCGATGGACAGAGGCGCCCATTCCCGGCTCGGCACGCGAGCAGGCGTAAGATATGAGGATGCACGTGTCCATCAGTTCCACTAGATACCTATGAAATCTGGCCATGACCCGAAATGAAGCGCCTCCATGATAGACAACCATCAACTCTTTTTTGAGGGGGACGCGCTCTACGAGGACATGCTCCAGGGGATTTCCAAGGCCCAGGAGCGCGTATGGATGGAAAGCTATATCTTCGCCGCTGACCGGACCGGTCAGCGGTTCGCCGCGGCCTTGAAAAAGGCAGCACAGCGGGGGCTGGACGTGCGACTGCATGTGGATGCCGCTGGCATCTTGTTTGTCACGCCCATGGCGTTTCTCAATGCCTTAAAAAAAGCCGGCGTGCAGGTTCGGGTGTTCCACCGCTGGTCCTGGCGCGATCCCTGGCGCTACAACCGGCGTAACCACTGCAAGCTGCTACTGCTGGACGAGCATCACGTCTATCTGGGCGGGTTCAACATCCATGATGAAAGCAGCCGTCAGTGCGTAGGCTCCGGACGCTGGCACGATACCCACATCCGCCTTGACGCCCCTGAGATGGCGCACCAGGCGGCGGAGCTGTTCCAGGTATTCTGGACGCGCCGAGTCCCCCGCCGACTCCGCCGCTCGACACCACCGGACCTTTTCCGCGGTGATGCCCTGGTCACCAATCGCATACCGCGTCATCGCCACGCACTGCGGGCGCTGTTCCATCAGGGGCTTAGCCACGCACACAGCAAGGTGCTGCTCACCACGCCGTACTTCGCCCCGGACCGGCGAACCCGCAACCAGCTCACCGAGGCGGTGTCGCGGGGTGTCGAGGTGAGGCTCCTGTTGCCGGCTATCAGTGACAACCGACTGGTTCAAATGACCGCCCGCTTCATCTATGACCGACTCTTGCGTGCCGGCGTGCACATCCACGAATACCGGCCCCGATCGATCCATGCCAAGACCATCGTCGTGGATGGCGCCTGGGCCAGCGTCGGTACAGCAAATCTTGACTACCGAAGTTTGTTTCACAACTACGAAATCAACTACACCACCATCAACCCGAGCATATGCCGCGCGCTGGAGGCGCAGTTTGCCGAGGACTTGAACGAGTCGTCCGAGATCACCCTGGAAACCCTGAGTCGCTTCAGCTGGTGGGAACGCTTAGGGGGCCGGCTCGGCTGGCGTTTGCGCTGGTGGCTCTAGCAGGCTCAAGAGGTTCCGATACACCCGATTCACGCGCGCCCCTGACCCCGAGCTCCGGTTGACCGGAGGTCGGGGTCAGGTAAAATACCGCTCTAGACAAATCCCCGGTAGCTCAGTTGGTAGAGCAAGTGACTGTTAATCACTGGGTCGGCGGTTCGAGCCCGTCCCGGGGAGCCAACAAAACAAGGGCTTAGGCGAAAACCTAAGCCCTTTTTCTTTGCCCTCTCGCCCCGTGTAAGCACTATGTAAGCAGGTGGACGCAAACTGCTTACACCGGATGACAACACGGCCAGGACTAGGCCACCCCCCGGGTGGCGCGGCGGCTCCGGTGGGCGTGGTGGTCTGTGGTTGCTTCGGCAGGGCGTTTTTCTTTATGCGGCCCGGCTATGGTCAGGGCATTACCAGAAGGGGGGCACCAATGGCGACAGACAGCTACGGCCAGGGCTGGCAGGAACGGCTCACGCTGGCTTGCACCTACCACGCCGACACGGCAGCCGAAGAAGACGACTACTTCTGGCGGAAGCCCAGGCGGCACCGCTGGATGAATTGCGCATTTTCCTAGACCGGCCGGGCGGGACGTTCGAGCATGACAGGCAGTCATGCGGGAAGTGCTCAGGGAGAGGGGGGCCAGAATGCATGCGGAAGCATACAGGGCGGCGCAGGGCTCGGCCTGGCAGCCCCCTCCTGGTATTACAAGTTTAAAACCAGCCGAAAAGCTTAACCTGCATCCCGAAGAGAGCGGACTACAATCTCCCTCACGTTGCACATTGGTTTGGTAGAGTTTTCCAGCGTAATAATCTCATCGACTTTTGCAGCAATAGCCGCACTTACGTGTAGTGCATCAATGGTGTTCAGGTAATAAGTGCAGGCGAGCGTAAACGCTTGGTCTCGAATTTCACGCGTGGATTCGATGCACTCAGACACACCAATCACTTCCTGAAGGAACCGCTCTTCAGATAGATTTTTATGAAAAATCGGTTTTGGCAGAACTTCCAGCCTCACATATTCAGACAAAACCAAGCACACATCCGGGTCATCCAAGACTTCTAGTGCACGGTTCGCAAGCTCATCTTCGCCTCTAAATGCAGATATGAGCACCCCAGTATCGAGGTACACCCGACGTGCGGAGGACATACCTCACGCCTCTCCTCTCCGCTCCTTAACCTCCTGGGTGATCCTGTCCGCGTCCCACAACTCCATACCATCAGCAATAGCTTGCTGCCGCAGTTCCACCAATCTACGACCAAGCTCCGTCCGCGGCCTGTATGGTTCGACATCCGTAGCCTGTTCAAACTCCACCAGACCTGAAAGGGTGCTCGATGCGGCGTGGGGGAGAACATATCGGGACTCGGTTTCAATGGGTTCAGCCTCAACCACACTAGACGCAGAAAGCATGGCCGCCACAACACCCATCGAGGCAGCGCCGCCATAACCAACAAACCACGTCCCGTTTTCACTGAGATAGGTGTCCTGGCTCATGTCGCTCCCTCCATTTAGTATTCAGGCCCAAGTCTTTCTCGCGTACTTGGAGAAATTATTTCAAAGAAGAGCTTCTTCCCTTCATCATGGACGTACCTAAGTCGATCTGGGAACACGCTCCAAAAATCAGACGATCTATTATCGTCAATTGTATCTATGTCGACCAAAAGTCCTTTTTTGCTGATGCTCTGCTTTTCGTCTCTTGTCATACGAACATTAGCCGGATTTACAACCTGAACTATTTTAAGAAGTTCCCGCTCGCGAATTTCGGTCCGAAGCTGAATTGGATGATCTGAAAGCGGCCTATCACCAAGCTTCAGATCAAATCGAACCCAATCCAAAGAAGGACTTTCATCAAAAGAGATGAAATCAACATACTTCAGGGAAAATCGCTCAATCTTATCGAGTAACTGAGTTTCTTTTAGGGCGTCAGCCAACTCTAAAATATGG
>NZ_SKOG01000148.1 GCF_007120195.1 Aquisalimonas sp. | reverse complement strand
TATAAACGCCGCCGAGGGTGGCGACGTCTACCTGGTCCCGGCGGATGGAGCCGTCTCCCACGTTAAAGAAACGGGTCAGTTGTCCGCGGATAGCCCAATGGCGGTGAATGTGGTACTGAGCGCCGATGCCAAGGTTGTAGACCGTGTCCGTGGATTTTTCCCGCCCGCTTGTCCCGTCGAGGCTATCGATGTTGCGTTCTGTAGTGATGCGCCCCACCCCGGCGGACGCGTCGAGCGTCAAGTACTGTGCAACCGGCAGGTGGCCGATCACGCGTGTCCCGAAGCCGGAGAAGTCGACTTCAATGTTTAGCTGCGATGTTTCGTCGTCGGTGCTGACGGTGAGCTCGGCATCGAATTCACCCAGGTTATAGTAATTCAGCTCCGCCGACAGGTACCGCGTCACCCGCAGCCCCGCCCCAAGCGAGAAGGCAAAGCTTCGACCGTCGATGTCCTTCGAGGTTTGGGCTCCCATTTCACGTGCGTGTGACTCCAGGTCATCCAGCCGGCTCTTCGTGTCATCGCGATCGACGAAGGCGAGGCCGGCGTCCGCCGCCAGGTAAGGGCGCGGGGCCTCTGTTGCCAGGGCATTGGACGTTGCCAGAGTCAGCGCCAGGAACAGTGGCAGGGCGGTGGAGCAGTGCCGCATGGTAATCCCTTTGATCATGATGATCCTTCCCTAGAGTGGTTGCAGGTGATTCATGTTAATGCATTATGCCGTACGCGTCGCTGTTGCCAGGCTTTACACCTCGTCGCCGCTCCTGCCTCTTGCGCCTGTTAAGTGTTTGATAGTTCGTGCCTGGCCCGGTTTCTGCATGAAGTGGCCATCAAGGAGTGTAAGCCATAAGGAGTGGGTCAATGAGAAAAATAGTCGTTCGTGCGGTAATGGGTGTGCTCGTGTGCGTTGGGTTGGGGCTGGCACCGCTGGCCTCCGCGGCTGTCAGCCATTTGAGCCTGACGGACAGCGAGATGGAGCGGGAGCGGAACGCAATCAACGCCATGTTTGGGCGGGAGAGTGATGAGGTCGCCAGCTCTGACGGGGCCTTCGTCAATGACCCGAACTCCAGTTTCGTCTCCGTTAGTGAATCTAACACGCCCACCCGGGTGCCGGAGCCGGGGATGCTGATGCTCTTCGCCGTCGGCGGCCTGGGCCTGTATTACGCTGCGAAGGGTGGCGCTCGCGCGTGAGCGTCGATAAAACCTGATCGGTAACGGGCGCTGGCCGCTAAGGCCGGCGCCCGTTTTCTAGTGATTCTGCGTAACCAAACGCCGGGTTTCGCACTCGCTTCACATCGCGGTTGCGGGCGAAACGGTGCCTCCTCATTGGGATCGCAGTATCATACGCGCGCGACCCTAACCGAACGTCAGCCTGCTACTGGGGTGGAGGGAGTGGGTGTGGCAAAGGAATTGTTGGCAGGAGGTCTCTTGGGGCGGTCCGCATTCGAACAGCGCTGGAGGCGGCGGTTTACCGAGCGGGGGTCACTCCTCGATGACGACGCCGGTATCGCCGGCTGGACGCCCACCGGGCTCGAGACGCGGGTGCGGCAGTTCCGGCGGCTATGGGATGCGGAAGCGCGTCCGCCCGGGCTCTGGCTGGACATCGGCTGCGGCGCGGGGACATACACACGCCTTTTGCACCGGGAGGGGCACCGCCTGCTTGGTATGGATTACGCGGTGCCCTCCTTGCACAAGGCTCGGGGGCGAGGCGATCCACAGGCCGACGGGCTGGAGTGGGCCTCGGCCGATATTCTGCGGCTTCCCTTGCGGGATGGTCAGGCGGACGGAATCATCTGCTTCGGTGTGATGCAGGCCTTGTCGGACCCCCGCCCCGCCCTGGCAGAGTTGTGTCGGGTTCTGAAACCAGGGGGAGAGCTATGGGTGGATGCGCTGAACGCACGATGCGGCCCGACCAGGCTTGCCGAGTGGCGGCGTCAGCGCCGCGGGCGGCCGCCCCACCTGCGATATGATCGCCCCGATGGGTTTCTTCGAGTGGCCCGCAACGCCGGTCTGGAACCCCTGGCTGTGGAGTGGTTGCCGATCTTGCCGGCTCGCCTGCAGCGGCTACAGTGGACGCTGGAAAGCCGTCCAGCCCGCGCGCTATGGCGTTGGCTGCCGCCCGTGGGGGCACTGCTTAGCCACTCGTTCATTCTCCGCGCCCGCCGGCCGGCGGCACTCTGTCAGGAGTAGTGCGGCCCGACGCTATGTCGGATATTCTTACAAAGAGTGCCGTCAGTGACGACCTCCCCTCAATGAGCGTCTTTATACGCCCTTTTCTATCAGTGGGATAGGCGAGTTGCGGGGTTGCGGCGCGTGTTTTGCATGCAGTACTTCCAACGCTGACTTCCGGGATGCTTGCATCGAACGGGTAGGGGTTGTCAAACCGGGTCTAAGTCTTAGATTGCGCGTGAGCGTTACTCGGGCCAGAATTTGACGTAAACTCAGGTCAGTACACGACATAGTGTAAAGAATTCCGATTCCGATCGAGGGGGTGGGTAATGGATGACAAGAGGCTCCCGGAGGAGCCAGTCAAGGAGTCTAGGGCGCGTTCGAAATCGACAGCCGCTGCCAACCAGCCCCGAAGCTGGTCGCGGCGCCGGTTCGGTGTGGCCGCGGTGTCCACGTCCGTGATCATGAGCCTGCACGCGCAGCCCCTGCGGGCCGGGGGCAATTGCTCACCATCCGGCTGGACGTCGGGTAACAGCTCCCTTCACCCAGAGCCCGAGAGTTGTGGCGGCGAGACGCCAGAATACTGGAGAGAGGCGGCTTACGGGGACTACGACGGGTGGCCAAGTCCCTACGAACCGGGCGACGGCATCTATGAAGAGTACGAGAGTACGCTCGAGGATGACAGCACTGTTCAAGACGACGGCACCCTGCAGGACGACAACGAGTTCGAGGACGAGGGTGACTTCTACGCCCTGTCGGACGAAGGCGACGTCTACGGCGACGATGAATTTGACGCATTCAGTAGTCCTGAGAACTTGGGCACCCCCTTCTGGAGTGTCGATGCCTT
This sequence comes from Aquisalimonas sp., assembly GCF_007120195.1. Lineage (GTDB taxonomy): Bacteria > Pseudomonadota > Gammaproteobacteria > Nitrococcales > Aquisalimonadaceae > Aquisalimonas. Next base: position 3,670 of record NZ_SKOG01000148.1, on the reverse strand, counting down.
CTCCGGCGGGGAGTTTGGCGGCTTGGGTTACTGGAATGAGGAGGAGCAGCGCTCCATGAGCCTGTTCGAGGTGCTCAACGATGAGGAATACGTTGGCGACGACATGGGCCGGCATGCGGTGGCGGCCCTTTTCAACGCCGCGGCCATGAAGATTCCATTAACCGTGCTCGAAGTACAAGAGATGTTCAATGCAGCACTGCGCGGTGAGCCTTACATCAATGACCATCTCTCGGAGCCGATGTCACCGGAGCAGGTCCTTGAATTCTTCAAGTCGACCTACGACGGCAACCAGACATGGGAATCATGGCAGGCGTAAGCAGGCGGACTCAGGCTGGAACCGGGTTGCATGACTGATGCGCCGGGCGTTTGCGTTGGCGCGCTCTACTGGGTCGCTCACCCGGAGGCCGGTTGCCGCTGGCTGAGTGGCGAGGAAGCGGTCGTATTCCTTCCCGGCAGTGGTGACACTCACCTAATCAACAGCTTGGCGGCCGATGTGCTGGTCCGGCTCCAGGCTACGCCCGGTGGTTTGACGGCGGACGGATTGTGCGCGGCGCTGCCCGCGGCTGGAGTAGATAGTCCGCGAGAATTGGCCGCTGCAGTCGATGCGGTGCTCCATGAATTCGAGCGGATTGCAATAGTGAGGCGAGCGCGTTCGTGAGACTGGCGGAGCTCCCGCAGCGCAAGCTGGAAAAGCAGCTACGTGCACCCGGGGGGTTGACGCTGGTTACCGGTCCGTTTACCACCCGTCTGCGCAGCCCCATCCTGAGCGTGGCGAGCGGACTGGCCGAGCTGTACCGGGATTTCCCCATTGTTCCTGACGCTCAGTATGCCGACTTTCACATCGAGGTGAGGGCGCCGCAGACCGTGCGGCGCTGGTTCCGCCCGCAGGTCCTGTTCTTGTTCGAGGGCAAGAGCGTTTTCAAGCCCCTGGCCTACCATCAGGCCTTCCCAATGCTCGAATGGGGCCTGAACTGGTGTGTCACCTCCCAGGTCAATCATCACCTGTTGTTCCATGCCGCCGTGGTGGCGCGTGACGGCGCGGCCGTCGTGCTGCCTGCGCCGCCGGGCTCTGGCAAGAGCACGCTCTGTGCGGCATTGGCCGCCAGTGGCTGGCGATTGCTCTCCGATGAGCTCGCCATCGTGGACGTGGAGACAACGGAGCTTCGGGGTTTGTCCCGGCCAGTCAGTCTGAAGAACGAGTCGATTCCCGTGATCCGTTCGTTTGCCCCGGAGGCCTTCGTCAGTGAGCCCTGTCACGATACACTCAAAGGCACCGTTGCCCATTTGCGGCCGTCTCAGCATAGTGTGGAGTGCGCGATGGCGCCGGTTCGGCCTGCTTGGGTCGTTTTCCCCCGCTTCCGGCCGGGAGCGGGCACGGAATTAACCCCCAGGCGGCGTGGGTCGGCCTTCATGGAGCTTGCCCGTCACGCCTTTAATTACACGACGCTTGGCCGGATCGCCTTCGAACGCACTGCCGACCTGATCGAGCGCAGCGCATGCTATGACTTCACTTACAGCCGCCTGGACGAAGCCGTTGCCACGTTCAACGCCCTGGAGCCTCCCTGCGCGTGACCTTCTCCCGCGTGCGCTGGCGGAGCCCGCCATTTCGCAACAGTTGTCGCTGACGCAATGGGATAGCGTGCTTCGGCAGGCGAGAGCGGCGTCCATGCTTGGCACCCTGGGTGGACTCGTGGAGTCGCACGGAGGGCTCGCGAGTGTTCCCGAGTCGGTTCGCGGGCACCTCCTGGGGGGGCGAATCGCCGCCGATCGCAAGGCCGAGGCAATCCGGTGGGAACTGCGCTGCCTGCAGCCGGAGATCGCGCGCGCCCGCGTCCAGCCCGTGCTGCTCAAGGGGGCCGCCTACATCGCCGCTCGCACTCCCAATGCCGCCGGCCGGCTGTGCAATGACGTGGACATCCTGGTCCCGCGTGAGCATTTGGATCGGGTTGAGACGGTGCTGCGCTGGCAGGGCTGGGTGACCACACACCTTGATGAGTACGATCAGCGCTATTACCGCCAGTGGATGCACGAGTTGCCGCCGATGCAGCATATGCGCCGCGGCAGCACGCTGGATGTGCACCACAACATCCTGCCGGAGACGGTGCGTGCGCCACCGGACCCGTCACGGCTGTTGGCGCAGGCGAGGCCCCTGGGCGATGGCTCCGTATTCCGTGTGCTGGCCCCGCACCATATGGTGATCCACAGTGCGGTGCATCTGTTTTCCGATAGCGAGTGGGATACAGCCATCCGGGACCTGTACGATTTGCACTGCCTGCTGAAGCACTTCGCAAGGGATGACGGCCAGGTGTTCTGGGACGCGGTGGTTCACGAGTCCCGCGCGTTGCAGGTTTCCGGCTACGTCCATCACGCGTTCCGTTATGCGCAGTCACTGCTGGGCACGCCCGTTCCAAGGGGCACGCACCGGTCGCTGGCAGCCACCGCCCCGGGTGCCGTGCGCCAGGCCGCGCTGGATTGGATGTTTCTGCACGCCGCCACGGCCCGCTCCACCAGCCATCGCCCGGTCCGGCATGCTGTCAGCCGTGCGGCGGTGCTGGCGCGGTCGCACTGGATCAAGATGCCGCCTGCGCTGTTGGCGCGGCACCTGTTCTACAAGGCTTTTCTCGCGCCCCGGGAGGAGGATTCGCAAGATCAGGGAGCGGGCGCGGCTCGGCGCCACGGTTAAATGAGCACCGAGCATTTCAGTTGCGGGAGACTACGGCCGTGACTCGACCGTCAGCGTGGGAGGGGGGACGACTTCCGGCTGCGGCCACGGATCGGTTGCGAGTCGCACCGAGTCGATGTAAATGCGGCGCTCTTCTTCGAGGTCGGACGCGAACACGGCGAGTGCGGCGATCTCGTTCATGGTCATGACGCGGTCTGCCGGCGCGTCCCGGATGTCGGCGATGGGAATCCATATGTCGTTCCAGCCCGGCGACAGGTAGATGTGCCGGTTGAAACGGTCATGGTAACCACCACCGCGGCGCAGATGCGCGTGGTCCCGTATGGAAACGGTGGTCATCAGTGTGTCGTCGGCGTCGTTGTAGATACTCAACGCCAATGCGCGGAAGTGGGTCCAGTCACCTAGCGACCGTTGCAGCGTGGTGCCGGAGAACCGCCCGGGCCTGAGGTCGACCCGTAGCGACCTCTCCCCTGTCCTGGCGATGGTGTTATCGGGTTCGCCGCGCGACCAGCGTCGGTGTTCGAAAGCGGTGCTGAAATCCGAGAGTAGCGGAAACTGGGTGCGGGCAACGCCGCGGTCCCACAGCGAGATGGCCGAGGCGTGCAGCTCCAGGTAGAGGATGACCGCAACCAGGGCGGTAAGGAGGCGGCGTTTGACGCCGGCGGGAGCGCTGAGGGCGACGACCGTCGCGGCCCCCAGGACGTTTTGCCAGACGTCTCGCACCGTGCCCTGCCGGCCAAAGAGCGGCTGCAGTAGCTCCATAGCGGTTCCGAGTAGCAGTGCCAGCAGCAATACCGTGACGCCGCGAACGGCGAATCCATAGTGTTGCAACTGGGGTGCGCGCAAGGCCAGCCAGGCCAGCAGTGCGAAGAAAAGCAGGTGCGCGAAAGCGTGAAGTTCGGGGACAAGAATCCGGCGCCAGGGTTCGAGGTCCATGAAGAACATCGGCAACATGGCGATGACGGCAACGATGGCAAGTTGGTCATGGAC
>NZ_SKOG01000165.1 GCF_007120195.1 Aquisalimonas sp. | reverse complement strand
CCGCTGTCGTTGTTGGGGTTAAAGAAGTAAAGGCGCATCTCGCCGTCCGGATCCAGGGCGACCCGAAGAATAGTGATCGCATGGCGTCCCACGAGCCGTGCCGCACTGTCGGTAACCGCGATGCCCGCTGGCTGTGGGTGGATCACCGGCAGGTTGCCGTTGTAATAGGGGTGATAGCAGGCGTAGAAGTGACGAATGAACCCCGCGTAGTCGTCAAGCTTGCCCGTGGTTGCATCGGTGACAACACGAAAGCCATGGCCAACCCACCAGCCGTACATTTCCGGATTGATCCAACGGTGCAGGTCATCGTCACGCTCGCCGCACAAACGACCCATTTCTATATAGATGCGATCAAGATGCGGGATCAGAATCAATGACACGGCGTCGACATCGAGAGGAGGCTCTTTTGCGAGGCCCGTACCCAGGCGCTTGGAAGAAATTCGCACACCCTCAAAACGGGCCAACACCAGATCGTCACGCGCGGCCCAGGCCACAAGCTGCAACAGGTAATCCGGCTCGTTATACGCCCACATCGACACGCCTATGACAGATTGGCAGGTGGGGTTGTTGCCTTGCCCGACGCCAAGCGGCTGCCCCAGTAGCGCCAACACGCCCGCGAGCAAATGGACGTTGGGGGGATGGACGTCGCCAAAGACCGCGCTGAGCTTTGCCGACGCCTCTGCGGAGGTCGGCAGTTCGATCTGGCGCCACAGCGCCGATGCCACGGGCGGCGTAAACAGCGTGCCGCGCTCGAGCAGCATTGCCAAACCATAGACCGCCTGACTGGTCTCCGGGAAGACGGACTTATCGATCAGCGCATGCACCAACTGGCTGTAACACTGCAGCACATCGATACCCGTCATGCTCAGCCCGAGCGCGGCGGGTATCAAGTCAACGCGGCGGCGCAGCAGATGCCGCAGGAAGACGGGGTGATACGGCGATACCAGGCCTGTGCCGTGCATCGACCGAGCAAAGTCGGCAGCCTCCTGCGCCAGCGCGATGTCATCCATCGTTGCCAGGCGCTGGGCGTAGACCTCCAGGCCGGGGTCCTCACGGCAGCCCTGGGACGGGCCAAACAGTGCGCTCACCAGGCGCGCCGCGCTATCCATGCCTGCGGTTTCGATCGCCGGGTCGAACAGGCACTCGGCGATCTGGATAATCATCTGCTTAATACTGTCTGTCTGAATCGGGCGCTGGGCCAACAGGCGCCAGACTTCGCTCACCAAGCTCTCGAGGATGCTTTCGTAGCCGAGTCTGGCAAGCAGGTACTGGTAGAGGGAATGCACGAGATGACCCAGCGCCTCGGGTCGCTCGCGGTCGGCTTCACTCATGTGTCCGGCCAGCAAATCCAGGTTCAGCGCCATCACCTGTTTCAGGAAATGGCCGGCCTGCTCCGCTGAGATACCGGGGTGGAAGTAGTCTCCCATCGCGACGGCAAGCAGACGTATCTCGCTGAGCGCCTCTATAACCGCCATGGGCGGGTCGCCGTGCCGCAATGAGCGCACAGCCAAGGCGGGTTGCAGGATTGCCGGTTGCCCCCAGTCACTGCGGGCAAATACACCCGCTGACTCCAGCGCCACGACGCGGGCGTACAGGGCATCCAGCCCCCCGGGCGCGGTAATCAATGCCCTCGCCTGCTCCAGCACCTTGGCCTTGGATGCTTTTGGGTCACTCTGACGGGCCTGCGCAAAACGCTCCAGCGTCGCGTCGAACTGCTCAACCAACTCGCTGAGATTGTCAGCGGAATCGGGTGTGTTCATCCGCTTGGACCTCCTTCAATTACGGCGATCCTGTTGAGCGCCGCAGGCTTGCTCACGCTGGAACTCCGGGTGTGCGCGCGCAGCCGTCGGCGCCGCCATTTGTTTCCCCTGCCGCCGTGCGTCACACTACACTGTGTTGAACCTTCCGGGTACAACACCACCAAACCGGAGCATCCTATGAGCCGACTGAAGGACATCCCCGTAGTGGTCAGCGGATCCAAGTTCCGCACCGAACACGGATTCAATGCCATCAAAAACGGCGTCAAGCAACGGCGCGACAGCGCACCGGTTCCCCGCGGCGACAAGCCGCCGTGGCTGCGCGCCCGCGTGCCTGCAGGCAAGGGTTATGCGGCGGTCAAGCACAACGTGCGCGAGCACCGCCTTAGCACGGTGTGCGAAGAATCCATGTGCCCGAACATCGGCGAGTGCTGGAATGCGGGCACCGCCACCATCATGCTCATGGGCTCCGTGTGCACGCGTGCCTGCCGCTTCTGCGCGGTGGACACCGGCAACCCCGGCGGCTGGCTCGACCCGGACGAACCGGCCAACACGGCGGATTCCGTGCGCATCATGGGGCTCAATTACGTGGTGCTCACCTCCGTGGACCGAGATGATCTCCCGGACGGCGGCGCCGAGCACTACGCGGCTTGCGTGCGCGCCGTGCGCGCCGAGAACCCGGAGACGGCCGTGGAGGTGCTTACCCCGGATTTCGACGGCCGCAAATCGGACGTGGAGAAGGTAGTGGACTCGGGTATCGCCGTGTTCGCCCAGAATGTGGAGACGGTCCGCCGGCTGACGCATCCGGTACGCGACCCGCGCGCCTCCTACGAGCAGACGCTGGAGGTGCTGGCGCACGCCAAGCGCCACCGCCCCGACGTGCTCACGAAGACCAGCCTGATGCTGGGCCTGGGCGAGACGGACGCGGAAATCGACGCCACCATGGATGACCTGCGGGGCGCCAACGTGGATGTCGTCACTTTCGGCCAGTATCTGCGGCCTACCGTGAACCACCTGCCAGTGGAGCGTTACGTGACACCGGAGGAGTTCGCGAGCTACCGCGAGTGGGGACTGGCCAAAGGGTTTCTGGAGGTGGTCTCCGGGCCACTGGTGCGCTCCAGCTACCGTGCCGAGCGGGTGCTGGAGAAGAACAACGTCGGACTTGGTGGCAAGGAGAAGGCGTCCGCGTAGGTGTTTGTGCGCCGGTGGCGCTGTGTTATTGACGGCGGGTTACGCTGCGCTAACCCGCCCTACGTGGTGGAGTCCTGCCATGGCACCGGCACCGATCGAAGGGCGTAGGGTGCCATTAGCGCCAGCGTAATGCACCGTTAAACGATCCGCGCCAAAGGCGCACAAGCGCAGCACGCGTCGTGCGCCTTTGGCGCTGTGTTATTGACGGTGGATTACGCTGCGCTAATCCACCCTACGCCCTTCGATTGACCGCGGGGGTGGGGGGAAAGGCGTAAGGGGCATTAGCCGAAGGCGTAATGCACCGTTGAACCGATCGCGCCGCCAGGCGCGCAATACCGACCTACAGTGTCTCCTCCGCCTGCAAGGCTAGCCTCGAACGCTCTACGTCCTGGAGCGTGATATGCGCGGCATGGGGCCAGTGGCGGAAACGCTGGACGAGGTAGGTCAGCCCGCAGGTGGTCTCCGTGAGGTAGGGGCTGTCGATTTGGCGGACGTTACCGAGGCAGACGATCTTCGTGCCGCGGCCGGCGCGGGTGACCAGGCTCTTGATCTGCTTGGGTGAGAGATTCTGAGCCTCGTCGATAATGAGAAAGGTATCGTTGAACGTCCGCCCACGCATAAACACCGGCGAGCGGAACAGGATGCGCCCTGCCAGTATGTCCTTACCGGCCGCCGCAGTCCAGCTGTCCTCGGAGCGCAGGAGTTCCTCGAGGTTATCCTGGATGCCGCCCATCCATGGCGCCATCTTTTCCTCTTCCGTCCCTGGCAGAAAACCGATGTTCTCGCCCATGGGTATGGCTTCGCGGGTCACGATGATGCGCTCGAAACGTCGCTCCTCGTAGACCTGGTGCAGCCCGGCAGCGAGGGCCATGTAGGTCTTGCCCGTACCGGCCGCCCCGGCGATGGTGACCAGGTCAATGCTCGGGTCCAGGAGAATACTGAGACCGAAATTCTGGCGCACACTGCGCGCCATAACGCCCCAGACGCCACCGCGCTCGCCCCGGTGGTTGCGGCAGACTTCCAGCACCACCGAGTTACCGTCTCGCTCGCGCACGATGGCCTCGAAACCGCCCTGCTCGCTCTCGCATATCAGCAGGCCCGGGTGCCACTCGGCAACGGCCGGCCCGGTGATTCGGTAGTAGCTCCGCCCCCCGTCGGCCCAGGACTCCACCTCGGCATCGAGTTCATGCCAAAACGCCGGCCCGGCAACATGGACCCCCCTGATCATGGCGTCGATGTCATCCAATACCTGGTCGTTGCGGTAATCCTCCACGGGTATGGCCAGGGCGGCGCACTTTACGCGCAGATTCACGTCCTTGCTGACAAGGACCACCAACTCCCCGGTGCGCGTGCGCTGCGCCTCCCGAACCTCCGCGATAATGTGGTTGTCCGCTGAGTGCCCATCGAGTCCGGGCACCCCGGTGCCTGGCTCTGCCAAGAGAAAAAACAGCCGACCAACTGGCATGCCGGGGTCGGGCGGCTCGCCCACCGGGATCCCATCGGCGACGGCATCCTGAGCGACGCGATCGAGCAGCGCACCGAGGATGCGGGTGGCCTGGCGGGCGCTGCGCGAGATATCCGTATTGCCGCTCTTGAGCTTGTCGAGTTCTTCAAGCACCGTCATGGGGATGATGACGCTGTTTTCCTTGAACTTATAGACCGCCGCGGGATCGTGAATTAGCACATTCGTGTCCAGGACGTACGCACGGGGGCCTTGCCTGTCGACGCGGACCATCACACCTCCTGAGCCCGAATGGATGATGGGAATGCATCCAGCATAAGCGCGCGGGAGCTCGAGGTCGATATCGCGGGGGATGCTCAACGTTCGGCGGACAGCAGATCGTCCCGTAGACTGGCAGAAAGGGCTTCATCACCCAGCCAGATGCCGAGGTACGCGCGGGCGAAATCGACGCCGGTTTCTGTTCCCTGAAGCTCGCCATTGAGATACAGGCGCGACTCCTCCTCGTCGGGGTGGTACTCGTAGGCATATTGGTCACCCTCTGCGACGTCTTCATAGAGCGCATTGAATCGCGCGAAACGCGCCTTGACCGCCTCGCGCTCGGCTTCCGAATACTGGTCTTCGAGGACAGCGTTAGTGGCCTCACGGATATCATCCGCGCCGACACGCCGAAGGTAGGTGATCTCCAGTCGCCGGGGCACATTGCTGTCAAGCAGGTCATCCGGGGCGACATCCTCCGGACCATACACGGCCGCAACGTAGACGCGGAAAACGCGCGCATACCGGGCAACGCCGTGTCCAAACAGGACCAGCTGCGCGCCGGCGACCTCGACTTCGTCGGCGATTTCCACACCCTGGTTGGTAATTCGATCCGCTGCCGCGGTACCGGGGACCATGGCGAGGCACAGCGCAACCAGACTCAACACATATGCAGCTTTCATCAGTCATTGCTCCCTGGACATTGTTCACCGCTCCGCGGCCTAAATTTCAACGTATATACTACAAAACGTATACGTTTAATATACATGAAGCGTGCTATGCCGCGCCCGGAAAACCGCGGGTTGCGCCAATGGAACCTTGCGCCAGCCCTGTGGTCCGGTGGATAGCTGAGGCCTGAATAGAATAGGGAAACTAGAGCCGATGCCTGTACCATCCACGCCGGACCCGCAGCGGACTTGCGGATCCGGGGTTCGGTTGCGCTACCTTGACGCAAATCTTGAGGGCCGCGACTTCGTCGTCGGCGACTTGCATGGTTGCCGCGCCCCCTTCGACCGGGCCCTGCAGGCACTGGATTTTGATCCCGCATCCGATCGCGTACTCTCCGTCGGCGACCTGATCGACCGCGGCCCGGACTCGCCCGGCTGTCTCGCTCTGCTGCAGGCGCCCTGGTTTCATGCCGTCATGGGCAATCATGAGGCGATGCTGGCGGCGCGACTCACTGCCGACGACCGGGACCCGGACGCGGCGCAGCTGCATATATTCAATGGGGGAGACTGGTTCCAAGGACAAAAACAGCTTGCAGGCAACGAGACGTTGCAAGGGCTGGTCCATTCAGCGACTCGCCTGCCACACCTGTTGATCGTGGGTTCGGGGGAGGGGCGTTTCCACCTGGTGCACGCGGAACTGCCCGCACGCGACGACGCTCCGGCGTCCCGCGATCACGATATCGACGCCGGCCTGCCCGGCGTGGATCCGAGCACGTTGCTATGGGCGCGGCTGATTATGGCCCATCCGGGGCACAGGACCCTGCCGGAGATCCAGCCCGGACTATCGACGACGTATTGCGGGCATACGCCGGACCGGCACGTGCGTCGACGCCTGTCCCACGTCTGTCTGGACACCGGGGCGGTGTTTGCCCAACGGCTCGGCGCCGAGGGGGAATTTGGCCTGAGCATCGCGGAAATCGCCGAAGGGCGCGAGCGCACAATCCACCGGTTTGTTTGCTGACAGCGACGGGGAGAAAAGCACGGGCGACTCAGAAACCTGTGCGCATCGGGAGGACGCATGACAATACTCACCCCTGTTCTGGCCCTTGCCATGCTCGCCCTGTTCTCGGGTGCGGTCGCGGAGCATCACGAGAACGCCTGCGACACTGGGGACTCCGACCTCAAGGTCCCGGACGGCTTTTGCGCCCGGCTCGTTGCGGAGGGTTTGGGACCGCTGGGGCATATCGGCGTCACAGAGCATGGCGACGTCTACGCAGCCATTCAGGATACCCAGGAACAAACGGGCGGTATCGCCGGGCTACGGGATACCTCCGATGACGGGCGCCTGGATGAGCAGGTGCGATTCGGTGAGCGGGGCGGCATCGGACTGACCGTGCGGGGGAGGTGGCTTTACTTCGCCGAGCCGCAGCGGATTCTGCGCGTGCCGCTGCACCCGGAGCGCCTCGGCCCGGAGGACAACCCGGCCGTGGTTGCCCATGGACTCCCTGACACGGGTGCGCCACGCTCACTAGTCGTGGGCGATGAGGTCGTTCTAGCCAGTATTGCAGCGACCTCCCGGACCTGCGAGACGAACGGAGGCGACGAGGCGACAGGGGAAGACCCCTGCCAGGAGCGTGACAATGCGGCCGGCATCTGGCGCTTCGGGATTCAGGAGCCCGGGCAGAACCCGTCCGATCGTGCGCCGTATGCGGCCGGCGTGCGTGATGCCACGGCCATGGCCTGGAACCCGCGCGACGGGCGGCTTTTTGCGGTGGACAACACAGCCGGCGACGGTACGGCGGAAGCTCCGCGCGCGCGGGGTGTGCTGCGTATCGACGCCAACAGCGATTACGGCTGGCCCTACTGCTTTTTTGACGCCGACCGCGGCGAGTATCTCCAGGCCCCTGCCTACGGCGGAGATGGCGACAGTAACCAGGGTTGCAGCCCTTTTGAGAAACCCCTGTTCGAACTCCCCGATGACAGGGTCGCAACCGCATTACTGTTCTACCGCGGCCACGAGTTCCCGGAGCGCTACCGCAAGGCCGCGTTCGTTGCGCTCAGCAACAAGGAGGGAGACAACGCCTCATCACCGCGTGTGGCAATACTCCCCCTGGGCGACAACGGGCAACCAACCGGTGAGCAGGAAACCTTCGCCGAGGGATTCTCCGCCGGGGAGGTCTCCGATGCCCGGCGCATTCTCGGTGTCGCCCAAGGGGCGGGCGACGAACTCTATATTTCGGACAGCCTCGAAGGGCGAATCTGGCGGGTCGACTACGTTGGCGACGCACACACGGGAGCCAGCAAATAATGGCTGCAACGGGCGCAGCCATCATTCGCCGGGCATGTACACACGGGGCTCCTCCTTGAGTTCCACGAGGGTGGCTGTATAGCTCTCGCGATCCACGCGCTCGTGCCGCACCACCAGAGGGATGTATTCCAGCTCCGGTGCGAACCACATTTCCGTGATGCGTTTGGCCGAACCGCGAACCCGCTTTACCTTGACCGTGTCATACGTGCCGGCATCGGTCTCGATGCGCTCTTCGCCGACGACCTCGAAGCGATAGGCATCCAGGTCGCCGCCCCCTTCGACCACGGTGAATTCCATCTCCGTCTCCCCAGCCCGCACAGCCAGCAAGAGTCGCAGCTGGGAGAGAAGCTCGTCCATCGCCTCACCGTCCACCGTGGCCTGCCAATCCTCATCGCCCCGGCTGCTTACCCGGCCAGTGCGGGGGTGAAAGAACAGGCGGACGTATTCGTTATTATCGCCCCGGGCCCGCTGGCGATAGGAATAATCTCTCGGCTCGATCGCCTCACCGTCGAAGCGAAAGCGGGTGTACTCACTAATGCGCCCACGCAGCAGCAGGTCGGCGAACCCTACGGTGCGCCCTTCGGAGCTGAAGCGGCACTCGCCGTCCTCACATTCCAGGGTGCGCGTCAACCGCGCCGCCCGGGTGTTATTGCGCCGTAACTCGTAATCGGCGCTGAATTCCGGAATGCCAACGACCGCGCCCTTCTCCGCGCTCGATGTCTTCTCTTCGCCAACTGCGGATGTCATCAGCGCAAACACCAGGAGCGCTGCCAGCAAGCAATACCGCATCGTCGCTCTCCTTGTCGTGGACTGACCCCGTGATCAGCCTTCCTTTGGACGCCGGGCGCCGCCCGGGGGTTCCGCGGCGCGACCTGAACCTGCTGACCTGTCTGGTCAAAGCCCCGCTCACCCGGCATGGCGAGAGGACGGGATATCGCGTCCCAGCGATCACCGTCACCGTTCCCCCGCTGGCATGATGGCCTTGCCGTCGCAGAGTGTGCCGTGCCCGGATGCACCGTATATCATACCGGATAAACACATCGCATCCGTCACAGGCACTCACAGACATGGACAACCTCGTCCTCATCGGCATGCCCGGCAGCGGCAAGAGCACCGTGGGCCGGGTTCTGGCCCAGCTGCTTGACATGAGATTCGTCGACACCGACGCGCTTGTGGAACACCACCTTGGCCTGTCACTGCAGGCCATCGTGGACCGCGATGGACCGCAAGGCGTGCTGCGCGCCGAGGCCGAAGAAGCCATGGCGCTGGATTGCCGCGGCACGGTCATCGCCACTGGAGGCTCCATGGTCTATAGCGAGGCCGCCATGGATGCCCTCACGCGGCTCGGTCCGGTGATCTGGCTGGACGTGCCCCTGAGGACACTGCAACAACGCGTTGGCTCCGGTGACAAGCGTGGGCTGGCCATGCGTCCGGATCAGAACCTGTCCGACCTGGCGGTGGAGCGGCTCCCGCTGTACCAACGCCACGCCGCATTACGCATCGATTGCGCGAACCGAACACCGCAACAGGTTGCCAGCCAGATTGCCAGGCAATTGCCGGCAAGAACCGGGACATGACGGCGCGGGAGGATTGAGGACACTAGCGGCGCACTTCCACGCGGTAGCGCAACACCTCCTCACCGCCGGCGGGGACCACCAGCTCCCAACGTGCCCGCCCTGCCTCCGGGCGCTCGTGATCGGAAGACTCCTCGAGAATGGTCCAGTCACCAGGCAGCGTCTCCTCCACCACGATGGTGCGCCCGGTGTCGCCGGCATTACGCAACCGGACCTCCCAGGCCTGCTCCTCGGTTCGATCGTGCAGTCGCCGATAGTCCGTTTGTCGCCGCTCCGCCGTCAGATCAAAGGCGGCTCCGGGCATGAGGGTGACTTCTTCGCCCACCGGCGTCGCCCGCAGTGCGTCCTCCCCGGCCAGGATCGGCTCGCCGTCGGCATCACGCTGATACACCCGCAGGGTGCCGGACGGCAGCGGCTGACCGGGGCCGGGTTCCGTATTGTCAAATGACAGGTGCACCGTCACCGGGTGCAACCGCGCCCGCCCCTGGCGACCGAATGGGACGCTGCCCTGCACCCGATACTCGCGCGTAACCGGCACCTCCGTGGCACTCAGGAAACGCAGTTGCTGCCTGTCGCCGGGTTCGAGGGCCATGGGGCGCTCAAGACGAAAGCGGTATTGATCAGCCACGGCCTCCGACGCGCCGACGGCAGCTCCTGCCTCCGGCGCGGCCAGCGCCTCCAGGCGCGCGGGCGTTCGCCCGGAGGCGCCGGCGACCAGCCGTATGTCGGCATCCGCGAAGCGCGTCGCCGTGCGATTGCGCAGGCCTGCCCAGGCATCCAGATCCATGCGCGCGCCATCGGCGTCCAGCATGACCACGTAGTCCACCTGCCAGTCCAGTCCTTGCGCCAGGTAGCTCAGATCGATCCACTGGCGACCCGGCACGTCGGAGGTCAGCGCCAGATCCAGAACCGGTTCCGGCACCAGGTGATCCGGCATGGCATCAAAGACAATGCGCCATGGGTGGCCCTCATCGATGGTTTCCAGGCGCCCATCCACATGGACGACCGCGGCGCCGTCGCCAGCGCTGACAATGGTGCCTTGGCGCTCGGCTTCGGAGCCGTCGGCGGTCTCCCGGACCAGCCGCACCTCCCGCCCCTGATACGCCGCCAGCAGGTTGTCGCGGCTGGGTCGCCGGTCATGCAGGCGGATGCCCTTGATATCCAGCTCGGCCTCACCGGAGAGCAGCAATGTCTCCGGCTGAATGGATGCCGCCACGTCGAGTAGCCGTAAGTGGCGTGCGGAACGCCCCAGGCCGACTTCACGACGTTCGGCAATCTGCGCGGGTCCGCTCTGGTAGAGCGTCAGCACCAGGCGCTGACGGTCGCCAGCGTCAGAGTCGATGCGCTCGGCGTCGTCCAGCGCTTCTTCGTGAAACGCACCTGCGCGCGGTTCCACGGGCACCGTGCCCGTCACCTCGGCCTGAGCACCAGCAGCCGCCAAGCCGAGCAGCAGTGACACGACGATCAGAATCAGTTGATGACGCACGATGGGTCTCCTTCACGGCAGAGGCGGGCAAAGGATCACTACGGCACTTCAAGTTCCGACAGGACACGGCCGTCCGTGTCCTGTAGCTCGACAACATCGGCCGCGCCCGGGATACCCAGCACCAGGCAGGGACGGGTGAGTGCCTGCGTGACCAGTTCATCCCCGGAGGGCTTTTTTAGATGCAGGCGAACCCGTACGCGCCCCCTTTCCAGGGTATACGCGTTCAGGCTGACCCCAAACCCGCCGGTGGGCCGCTCGCCCTGGCTAATCAATAGCAGCCGGTAGCCTTCGCGCGGATCCACCGCCAGCCGATCCTCGACATCGTCGGCCTCGATCCAGTGCGCGCCCTGGTCGCGTTTGCCGCAGTGGTTGCCGTGTCCCAGGACCTCGACCCGGGCGGATTGCGCCCCTTGCTGCGGCAAGCAGGCCTGCAGCAGTAGAACCGCCACCGCGGCCAAAGCAGCCAGTTGACCACGGCGGCCGCACTTGTAACACTTCTCTGGCCAATACCGTTTCGGATCACCGCGAGCCCCATTCATGCAGCCACTGCGTTCCCTTTTTGTCTTGTTCATCGTCCCGCTTGCCCTCCTGCTTGCGCTCACCAATGCCCATGCCAAGAGCATCTTCGGCTGGATCGAGCGGGTCAGTCTCCTGGATGGAGAGCTCACCGTGGAGGCGAAGCTCGACACCGGTGCCGACACCTCGTCACTGAACGCTCCAGAGCCCGAGATCTTCGAGCACGAGGACGAAGACTGGGTGCGCTTTTCTGTGAAAGACTCCGATGGCAACAAGCATAGCTTCGAACGGCCGGTGGAGCGCATGGTCCGCATCCGCAGCGCCAGTGGCACCAGCCGCCGCCCGGTGATCAAGATGACCGTGTGCCTGGGCGATGTGGAGCGCACAGCGGAGGTGAACCTGGCGGATCGCGAGGGGCTCAGCTACGAGATGTTGATCGGGCGTAACTTCTTAAAGGACCACATCCTGGTTGATTCCGGGCCGAAGTTTACCCGTGACCCAAGCTGCGGCAAAGCCACGGAAGAAGAGGACAACGGCGCGGCTGAGGAGGACGACGATGCCGACGACGCGGACGGTGAGGACGAGGAGGAGGACAGCGAGGAGGACGAGAACGGGAACAACGACGAGAATGAAGATGGGGAAGAGGCCCCATGACGAGGCCTCGATCTAGGCGAGCGCGCCCATGCGCCAGCCCGGATCTTGCCGGAAGTACTGCCGCAACTGCTCGTAGACCGCCGGCATACCGAGCTTGAGCGCCAGCGGCCGCTCGAAAAAGGACTCACAGGCGACGGCAAAGAACTCGGCCGGCGACTCTGCAGCATAGACATCCAGCACCCCCTCTTGGCCCGCATCGATATCGCGGCACAGGGCTTCGTAAGCCGCGGTGAATGCCGCTGTCCACGCCTCACGAGACATGTGCTGTGGCAGCGGTGGCATACCGTTGGCCTCGCCATTACTCATATCCAGCTTGTGGCAGAACTCGTGGAGGACCACATTGTAGCCATCCAGGGCGAGCGAGCTCTCCACGTCGTCCCAGGAGAGCACGACCGGGCCGCCTTCCCACGCTTCTCCCGCCAGGGGGCGGGCCTCCTCATGGGCCAACCCGTGCTCGTCTGTGTATGCGTGGCGCGCCAGGAAGCCGCCAGGATACACCAGCACCGTATGCCAGCCGCGGTAGGCCTCCAGGCCTAGATTCAGCACGGGAAGGCAGGCGAACGCCGCCAGGCCAGCGCGCATGGCGTCGTCGAGTACCAGGCCTTCCAGCGGTTCTACCCGCTTTTCATACAGAAACAGCGACGCCAGGTCCCGCAGGCGCCCGCGCTCATTGGCGTCGAGCCCCGCGAACACCGCCAGCTCGGCCATCAAATGAGCCCAGGTGGCCGGGTCAATGGCGACCTGGCCGAGAATGCGCTCGCGCCGCCAGCGGCGAATGCGCTCGAGCATTAGCAACCTCTCCATTGGTGACCCGAAATGAGCGTACACTCCTTTTGCCACGCCTGTCGCTTCGCCCCATCCCTTGGTCGTGATGTCGCCATCGTGGATAATCTGCGCTCCACGACGCCAATGGGGCCATCATGACCGCATCAACCCCGACCGCCGGTCCGCGCCGAGAGGTCACCTCCGACAGCAGCCGCTATACGCTGCTGGGCACGGCCCACGTCTCCCAGGCCAGTGCCGAAGAAGTGGCGGAACTCATCCGCTCTGGCGATTTCGACGCGGTGGCGCTTGAGCTGTGTCAAACCCGCTATCAGAGCATCATCAACCCGACCAGCATGGCCCAGATGGACCTCTTCCAGGTCATCCGCGAAGGCAAGGCCGGCATGGTGGCCGCCAGCCTCGCACTCGGTGCCTACCAACAGCGCATCGCCGAGCAGTCGGGCATCCAGCCCGGGGCGGAGATGCGCGCTGCCATTCAGGAGGCGAAAGCGGCGAACCTGCCGGTGATGCTGGTGGACCGCGAAATCGGCATCACGCTCCGGCGCGTCTACCGCAACGTCCCTTGGTGGCAGCGATTCAGCCTCATCTCCGGGCTCATGGCGAGCCTGGTGACGCGCCAGGACATCAGCGCCGAAGAGATCGAGCGGCTTAAGGAAGGCGATGTCCTGGAATCCACGTTCACCGAATTCGCCGAACGCTCCGAGCGCCTGTACCGCCCGCTTATCGCCGAGCGCGACGCCTACATGGCCCTGCGCCTGCGCGAAGAGAACGCCGGGGGGCGCTACCGCAATGTGCTGGTGGTTATCGGCGCCGGACACCTCAAAGGCCTGGCCCAACATCTGCAAGAGCCGCCGCCGACGGATCCAACAGCGGCACGCGAGGCCCTGGAGAGTATCCCACGGGGCAACCGCTGGACGCGCTTTATTCCCTGGATCATCGTCGCACTGATCCTTTCCGGGTTCGCCATCGGCTTCAGCCGTAACCCCCAGCTGGGCGCCCAGCTGGTGGGCGAGTGGTTCCTGATCAACGGCGTGCTCTCGGCGACGGCCACCGCCATGGCCTGGGCCCACCCACTGACCATCCTGGGGACCTTCTTCGCCGCGCCGCTCACCTCCCTCAATCCAACCATCGGCGCCGGATTCGTCGCCGCGGGCATCGAAATCACCTTGCGCAAGCCGACTGTGGGGAATTTCGCCAGCCTGCGGCAGGACGTGGCATCGCTGCGGGGGTGGTGGCGCAACCGGGTGTCGCGCACGCTGCTGGTGTTCATCTTTGCCACCCTAGGATCCGCGGCGGGCACCTATATCGCCGGATTTCGGATCTTTGAGCGCTTGATTTCGATGTGAGCGCGGGTGCCTGCGGCGCGGGTTGTTTGTCGGTGGAGGGCACCGCACCCATCGACCCACCGGCGCCTTGCCTGGGTGGGGGCCACACCGCCGTGCCGAAGGACGTCACCCGGCCGTTCCTGGCCGCCGGCGTCACGTCTCAATGTTCACGGGTCGCATCGAAGGCGATGTCCGGCCAACGCTCCTGGGTCAGCTCGAGGTTGACGCGGCTGGGGGCCAGGTAGGTGAGGTTGCCCGCCACGTCCTGGGCCAGGTTGTCCGAGGCCTTTCGGCGGAATTCCTCCAATGTCTTGGGGTCGTCACAGCGCACCCAGCGAGCGGCGTTTACATTCACCGGCTCGAACAGGGCATCCACGCCGTACTCCGTCTTCAACCGATGCGCCACCACGTCAAACTGCAACACACCCACCGCGCCGACAATCAGAGCATTGGTATTGAGCGGGCGAAACAGCTGCGACGCACCCTCTTCGCACAGCTGCTCCACCCCCTTTTGTAATGCCTTCATGCGCATGGGGTCCTTCAGGACCACCCGCCGGAACAGCTCCGGGGCGAAGTTGGGTATCCCCGTGAACTTCAGTGACTCCCCCTGGGTGAAGGTATCGCCGATCTGGATCGTGCCGTGGTTGTGCAGCCCTATGATATCCCCTGGCAGGGCATCGTCGGCCTGCTCGCGGTCGCCGGCCATGAACGTGATGGCGCTGGGGACTTTGACATCCTTGCCGATACGCACGTGGCGCAGCTTCATCCCCCGCTCAAAACGCCCGGAGCACACCCGCATGAAGGCCACACGGTCGCGATGGTTCGGGTCCATGTTCGCCTGAATCTTGAACACGAACCCGGTAAGCTTGTCTTCTCCCGGGTTAACGATGCGCTCCCGCGCCTCCCGGGGTTGCGGCTCCGGCGCATAGCTGACGAAGTCATCCAACAACTCCTGGATGCCGAAGTTGTTGATGGCGGAGCCGAAAAACACCGGCGTCAGCGCGCCGCGCAGAAAGGCGGCTTTGTCGAATTCATGGCTGGCGCCGCGAATCAGCTCGATCTCCTCTCGCAGTGCCGCAGCCTGAGAGGCGCCGAAGAGCTCATTCAGGCGTGGGTTGTCCAGTCCCTGGATGACCTCACCCTCCTGGATACGGCCGCCATGGGTGGGACTGAACAGGTGCACCGATTGGCTGTAGAGGTGATACACCCCCTTGAACCCCTTGCCCATGCCGATCGGCCAGGTGATGGGCGCGCAACGGATCTTGAGCACGTCCTCCACTTCGTCCAGCAGCTCCATGGGATCGCGGCCTTCGCGATCGAGCTTGTTAATGAACGTCAGGATTGGGGTGTCCCGCAGCCGGCAGACGTCCATCAGCTTGATGGTCCGCTCCTCGACGCCCTTGGCCGCATCGATGACCATAAGCGCGGAGTCCACCGCGGTGAGCACGCGGTAGGTATCCTCCGAGAAATCCGCGTGGCCCGGTGTATCCAGGAGATTGACCGTCGCGCCCCGATACGGGAACTGCATCACGGAGGAGGTCACGGAAATGCCGCGCTCCTGCTCCATCTGCATCCAGTCGGAGGTGGCATGGGCCGATGCTTTGCGGCCCTTCACCGTGCCCGCCACCTGAATCGCGCCACCGAACAACAGCAGTTTCTCGGTGACGGTGGTCTTGCCGGCATCCGGGTGGGAGATAATTGCGAACGTGCGGCGCTGGGCCACCGTCTGCGGGAGCTTGCTCATAGGATCAATCCGAGGGTTACCATAGCCTGGCATGGATTGGGGCACTTCGGTCTACAAGGAACTGCCCCCCGCGCCTGACCGGCTTGAGGCCACGGCAACGGTCCAGCATTGGCGTCACAACGTCTAATTATACCGCCCCGTCACCACTGCGCCTACACGCAGCAACAATCAGGAGCCTGTGGATACCTCATGAACCGCCTTTCGCTGATCGCCCTGCTCGCTTGGTTGTCCCTCTGCTTCGTGGTGGCCACGTTGGGGGCCCTGGTGACGGACCCGGGCACCTGGTATGCGGAGCTAACCAAGCCCGCCTGGACCCCGCCGAACTGGCTATTTGCACCGGTATGGACACTGCTGTACACCCTCATGGGTGTTGCCGCCTGGATGGTCTGGGAGTATCGCAAAGGTTCGCCGGCAGCCACCGTCGCGCTGGTGCTATTCCTGATCCAGCTGGCCCTGAACGGGCTGTGGCCGTGGCTGTTCTTCGGCCAGCAGGCGATGGTGCTGGCGTTCATCGACATACTGCTGCTGTGGGGTGCACTCGTTGCCACACTGATCGCGTTCATGCGCGTGCGAAGACTGGCCGGGGGGTTGCTGGTACCCTATCTACTCTGGACCACATTCGCCGCGGCCCTCAATGGCGCCATCGTGGTCCTCAATACCTAGTTGTGCCGCCCCAGGAGACTGACAACCGGAATCGACACGCCCATGGACAATCACCGCAGTCGACCGTTCTGGGAGCAAAAGGCGCTGGAGGAGATGACCCCGGGTGAATGGGAGTCCCTGTGCGACGGCTGTGGCCGCTGCTGCGCCCACAAGCTGGAAGACGAGGGCACCGGTGAAATCTTCTCCACGTCCATCGCCTGCCGGCTGCTCGACTGCCACGACTGCCGCTGCACGGATTACCCGAACCGGCGATACCGTGTGCCGGACTGTCTGCAAATGACCCCTGGACTGGCGCGCACTGCACCCTGGCTACCAGCGAGTTGCGCCTACCGCCGCGTGGCCGAGGGGCGCGGCCTCGCCTGGTGGCACCATCTCGTCTCCGGAGACCGCGAGACAGTGCATACCGCGGGGATCTCGGCGCGGGGCCGGATGACACCGGAGCAGAACGTGGACCCGGAGGCGCTGGAGGACTACATCGTCGACTGGACCTCAGAGGTCGCGGGGGACGGGGAGCAATGATGCCGGAGCAACTGGCTTGGTCTCAGGCCTGCGAAAACAATAAAGGGCCCATCCTGGAGGTGCTGCGCCGCTGGCTCCCCGCAACGGGCGATGTCCTGGAAATCGGGGCCGGCACCGGGCAGCACGCCATATTCTTCGCCCAGCAGCTCCCCGGTATCCGCTGGCAGCCCACGGACCGCCCGGGCACGCTGGACACCGTCGCTGCGCGTGTCCGCCTCGCTGGGCTCGCCAACCTGGCCCCGCCCGAGCCGCTGGACCTGCACCGTTGGTCGCGGGAGGCCCTCGGGCCGGTGGACGCCGTCTTCTCCGCCAACACCGCGCATATCGTCGACTGGGCCGGCGTGCAGGCCCTGTTCGCCGGCGTCGCCGGGGTGCTGCGGCCCGGCGGTGTGTTTCTGCTCTATGGCCCTTTCGCCTACGGCGGGCAACACACGGCACCCAGCAACGCGCGCTTCCACCAAACGCTGCGCGCCCAGGACCCCGCCAGCGGCATCCGTGATGTGGACGACCTGAGACGACTGGGCGAGGCGCGAGGGCTAATCCTCGCCGAGGACGTGGCTATGCCGGCCAACAACCGAACCCTGGTCTGGCAGCTGGGCCAGTCACGCGCCGGCGACACCGCGGCGCGCTCGACACGACTTAGCCGTTGATACGCTGGTCGCTCTCCTCGTCCAGTCGCCGGTACAGCGTCCGGCGACTGACATTGAGCAGCGCGGCCGCCCGTCGCTTATTGCCGCCGACCTGCTCGAGCACGTAGCTGATGTAGCGCCGCTCCAGTTCGTCCAGCGTGGGTAAGATGGGGCCATCCAGGAACTGTTCCATGGCAATATCCAGACCCGCCGGATCGATGCGGGGACGGTCCTGGTCCTGCATTCGCGCAGGCAGGTGCTCCACATCCACGTGGTCGTCGTGACAGAAGGTCACCGCCCGCTCGATGGCATTCTCCAGCTCACGCACGTTTCCGGGGAAACCGTACTGCTTGAGGCAACGCATGGCGGCCGGGGTGAAACCGCGCACGTCGCGGTCCATCTGCACGGCGAAGCGCTCCAGAAAACGTGCAGCGAGCAGCTCCATGTCGTCCTCGCGCTCGCGCAGAGGCGGGACGCGGAGCGTGAACGTCTCCAGGCGGTAGAACAAGTCCTCGCGAAAATCGCCGGACTCCATCAGCTCACCAAGGGGGCGGTTGGTGGCCGCAACGATGCGAACATCCACCTGGTGCTCCTTGTTCCCGCCCACCGGACGAATCACCCCGTCCTGCAGCACCCGCAGGAGTTTCGCCTGCAGCGCCATGGGCATCTCACCAATTTCGTCGAGGAACAGGGTGCCGCCATCGGCCTGGTCAAACAGCCCCTTGTGAGCCTTGGACGCGCCCGTGAAGGCACCGGCCTCGTGACCAAAGAACTCGCTCTCGAGGAGCTCGGCGGGAACGCCTGCGCAGTTCACGGCCTGGAAAGGCGCCCCCGCCCGGGGGCTCTCGGCGTGAATGGCGCGGGCAACCAGTTCCTTGCCGGTGCCACTCTCACCAGCCACCAGGACCGGTCCGGCAGCGCGCGCGAGCTGCCGGATCTGATCAAACATCACCTGCATGGAGCGTCCGCGGCCAATCATGCCGTGGAAGCTATCCTGTTCCATCAGCTGCCGAAACCGCTGCACCTCGCCTCGCAGGCGCCGTGTCTCCAGTAGACGGTTGACGGCGAGCATGAAATGCTCCAGGTCCAAGGGTTTGGTGAGAAATTCATCGGCCCCCTGCTTGAGGGCCTCCACCGCCTGGGAAATAGTGCCGAAGGCGGTAATAATCAAAAACGCAGGCCGGACATGCAGGTTGCGCACCTCTTGCAGCAACGCCATGCCATCCATGCCCGGCAGGCGCAGGTCACTGATGACGACATCCGCGCTGCCCTGCTGGAGCTGTTTCAGCGCCTTCTCCGCTGAGTCAACGCCAAGGACTTCCATGCCCGCATCCTCCAGCTCGTCCTTGAGCAGCTCACGCAGCCCGGGATCATCCTCAACCAGGAGAACTTGTTCCGCCTGCTTCACCGTGTTCTTGGTCATCGTCACTCCCTTCACTGTTAGGTGCCTGACGCGGCAGCTTCACTCGGAACCGGGCTCCCCCGTCGGGGCTTTGCTCGATGGCGATACCGCCGCCGTGCTCGGTCACGATCCCATGGACGACCGCGAGCCCGAGCCCCGTGCCCTTGCCCACCGTCTTGGTCGTGAAAAACGGCTCGAACAACCGAGGACGAATGTCCTCGGCGACGCCAGGGCCGTTGTCATCCACACAGACCGTGATCCAGCCATTGTCCTCGCTCCAGTCAACGCCAAGCTGGGTCGCACCGGCCTGTAGCGCGTTGCGCAAGAGATTCACCAGCACCTGCTCGATGCGAACTGGATCGACGTAGATCTCCGGGCCCGGCATCTCGCCCCGGACCTGTACGGAGGCGCCATGGTCATGCAATACGTCCTCCAGCGAGGACAACGCCGCACCCGTGAGATCTCCCACCCGCGTCCAGCGAAGCTGCCGGCTGGCGGAGCGGGCGAATTCCAGGAGCTGCCGCACGATGTGCTCCATGCGCGCCACCTCGGAGCGAATCTGCTCGAGCGCACGGTGTTGGCGGGATTCGGAATCCGCCTGCCGCAGCGCACGCTGCGCCTTGCCGTCAATAACGCTCAAGGGCGTCCCCAGCTCATGCGCAACACCAGCGGCCAGACGCCCGATGGCCGCCAGTTTCTCGGCGTGGCGAAGCTCGTCTTCGAGCCGTGCCTGCTCCGACCGCCGCCGTGCAATTTCCTGCTCCGCCGCCTCCATACTGTTGAGCATTGTGTTGAACGCGGTACTCATGGAGCGCACCTCTTTGGGACCCTCGGCCACAGCCCGGTGATCGCGCTCACCCGCCTCAATTCGGGCCATACTGCGCGTCAGCCCTGCAAGATGTCTGCCGATCGCACCGCGATGCCCCCAGAGCACCAGCAGGGTGATGACACCACCGGCTGCCCCCATAAAGGCAACCGCCTGCAGGCGCAGACGTTCGATATCGTCGCGAAAGTCGCTCTCACGCCGAGTGACCTGCAACAAGCCGCTGATGCGCCCACTGCTATCGGTCAAGGGCTCAAAATAGGAGTACACCTCCTGGCCCTGGATCTGCTCGTAATCACCGCTGCGCTCACCATCCGCAGCCCGGTCCGCCAGCTCACGACTCTCCGGAGTCGGATTGACCGCGCCGACGGCCGCCACCAGGTCCCCGGCATCGTCGTAGACATACGCGCCATAGACCCGGCCGATACGAAACACCGATTCAAGGGCCTGCCGCACGTTGCCTTGCTCGCCCCTCTCTAGGCTGTCACTGATAGGCAGTCGGATGGCGCGTGCGACCAGTTCCACGTCCTCCTTCATACGCGTCTCGATGGCGGACTCCATGGTGCGCAGGCCTGCAACGGTGACTAGGCTCATAGCCACGAGCAGGGGCAGCAGGACGCGCAGGATCAGCGCCCAGCGAAGGCTGTAGCCTTGATGCCAGAGGGTCAACAGGCGGCCGCCGAGACGGCTTAATCTTGTCGCATGTGCCATATTTACACACTATGTGTCACGTTTGTTCGGGCGCAAGGGGCATGCTAGGGCGGATCACTCACCGCGCCAACCGGCCGCATGCTGGGAGTGAGGCCATTGTAACGCAGCCGATAAGGCAACCTGGCATGACCCCTGCATTTAAGCGGGTACTGAATTTGAACCTACTCACGAGGAGACACCCAATGAAACACCGTAATTCGACGCGCTTCATGATTCCGGTTCTTTTTTCCGGCCTGCTGCTGCTCCCTGTGTTAGGCGCGCAGGCCTTTGAAGAGGCCGAAGATGGCCAGGCAGACACCTACGAACAGCAGCCAGACGGGATGG
>NZ_SKOG01000285.1 GCF_007120195.1 Aquisalimonas sp. | reverse complement strand
CCCTTGAGCTGCTCGCGGGTGCGTTCGCGCTGCTGCATGCTCTGCTCGGTTTCTTCATAGAGGGTTTCGGCCACCTTTGCGGGGCCGCGCTTGTCGGAGAGGTCGCGCACGATGACGCGAAATTCGTAGGCGTCTTTGCGGATGCGCAGTTCGTCGCCTGGCCGGACGGTCTTGGCCGGCTTCGCGCGAGCGTGATTCAGCTCGACCTTGCCGCCCTGAATCGCCTCGGTGGCCATGCGGCGAGTCTTGTAGAACCGCGCCGCCCAGAGCCACTTATCGACGCGAACGCCCTCGTCACTCATGGCTCAACCCGGGGATCGGGGCCGTTGCCGCGGGCACGCGGTGCCTATCACGCCGGCGTTTCTCGCGCCGCCTGCTAACAGTCTGGTCCATGTCGTCTATCTCCACCCCGACGGTGCCGGCTGTCGGGTTGACCGGTTTTTTGGATTACACCGCGTGCAATGGCTCCGGAGCGACGATGAGCCCGTCCTCGTCGGCGTAGAGATACTGCCCGGCACGGATGGTGATGCCGGCGAAGGTCACGGAGGCATCCCGTTCACCAACACCCTTTTTCTCACTCTTCAGGGGATGCGTGTTCAGCGCCTTGACGCCGATGTCCATGCCGGCAAGGTCGGCGGAATCGCGAATGCAGCCGTAGACGATAATCCCGCTCCACCCATTGTCGCGCGCCATCTCGGCGAGCTTATCGCCTAGCAGTGCACAGCGCATGGAGCCACCACCGTCGACCACGAGGACTTTGCCCGCGCCCGGTTCTGCCAGCGCCTCGCGCACCATGGAGTTATCCTCGAAGAGCTTGACTGTGCTGACCTCACCGTGGAACTCACGCCGCCCGCCGAAGTCTCGAAATAGTGGGCTGGCGACGCTGAGGCGCTCGGAATGTTCATCACAAAGGTCTGTCGTTTTCAGGCTCATTGTTCCCCCAGGGTTTGCGGTATGCTCGCTAAAGGTAAGAAACCTGCGGTGAAATGTCACCACCGCAGCCTGCAGGCAACGCCGCGCGCCGGTTTGACGATGCAGTAGCGAATAACCGCTGTTGGCTCCGTTTTGCCGGCGGAACACTTTGCCAGGAGACCCGGCCCGCCATGACCCAACCTGCATACCTGCGTGCAGCGGAGATGACCGATTTGCGGACAATGCTCGACTCCGCGCGACGCCCCATTCTGGTTGGCGTCGCCGGCGACAGCGGCAGTGGCAAGACCACCTATACCCAGGGCATCCGACGCCTGCTTGGCAATGACATGGTGACCTCCATCCCGCTGGACGGCTATCACCGCGAGAATCGGGCGCAGCGGCGTCGCAGCGGGCGGCTGCCGCTGGACCCGGCCAATAACCACCTGGACCTGGTCAAGGAACATTTGCGCGCGCTACGGGCCGGCAAGCCGGTGGAGGTGCCGATCTACAACCACCAAACTGGTTGCTTTGACGCGCCGCAAATCGTGCGCCCGGCGCCGGTGGTGGTTATCGAGGGGCTGCACGCCCTCTACGAGCATTTGCGCCCGCTGCTGGATTTTACACTGTATGTGGATGCAGACCGTGACGTGAAGTGGCGCTGGAAGTTCGAGCGCGACGTCTCCTACCGCGGCCACGACCCCTCGGAGCTCGAGGACGAGATCCGGCGGCGTGAGGCGGCTTATAAGCAGTGGATTGATTTCCAGAAAACCAGCGCGGATTTGGTGGTGAAAATCCATGAAAGTAATCTGGAACAGCTGGCGCATCAGCGCAACGACGGAGGGCTGCCCGAGAACTGCTACCACATGGAGATTGTGATCGCGGCGACGCAACTGCCCCTGCCTGCACTGACCCTGCCGGTCAACCTCAACGCCGCCATGGAAGCGGATTCGCGGCCATTCATGCTCTCCGCCGTGCGCAGCCGCTACTGGGGCAAGCGCGTGAACGTCGCCCATATCGATGGCGTAATCCCGCTCGAGGCCATGCAACGGCTCGAGGAAGAGATCATGCGGCTCACCGGCATCTCGCGGGATCTGGATCTTTGCCTGGTGAACAACGCCGCGCAAAACTCCACCATGCGCCTTGCCCAGTCGCTGGTGGCGTGGCCATTCCTGGGCAAGGTGCGCGCGCTGCTGCAGGAATGGCAGGCTGAAGACCAGGCCTGATGCCTCGTGCGACTGCTTATCTCGATCCTCGGCGCGGGTCTGGTGGTCGCCATCTACGTCGCGCTGCTCTACGGATTCTTCGCCTGGATCTGGCCACTGCTGCCGGACTGGGCCATGCTTATTGCCTTCCTGTTGATCGCCGCAGCGGTGATCGGCTCACCCATTATGGCGCTCAGGTACTACGGTACGGTACGCTCGGCGGCTCGCAGGGCGCGCGGGGACAAGCGAGAGGATAACGCAGAATGACCGAGCCCACCGACTCCAAGGATCTTCCTGATTTGCTAGACGCGGCTGCGCGCAGCCAGGCGGAGACGTCGCATTACCTCGATGCCGCCAGGGAACGTGCCTCGGAATCCCCTCCGGTGGCCGATGCGGCCGTCCTCCAGGTCGTGGCCGACGCCGTCACCATGATCACCCAGCAGACGGACACGCGCGGCGTGCTCGAGCACCTTGTCACGGCGGCACGCCGGCTGATACCCGATGCCGAAGGCGTGGTGCTGCTGAGCACGGACGACCATAGCGCGGCAACCACAGCGGCATTCTGGAACAAAGACACCGGTTGGGTGGAAGGCTCCGGTTGCCCCGTCACGATGCCAAAGGCACTGAAGCGGCTGAGCCGCGGCGACGCGAAACCGGACCTGCGCCTGCCGCTCGAGGGCAACGGCATCAAGCTTGGCGAATGCCGGCTGTTACTGACGGAGGGCTCTGGACCCGGCACAAGCGCCACGGCGCAAATCCTCCTGCAAACGGCATCGCTGACCCTCGCGGGGCTGCAGCTGCAGGTGAGTTCGCGTCAGCGCACCGTGCGCGACCCATTGACGGGGCTATTCAACCGCCCTTATCTGCTGGACACCCTCCAGCGCGAGTTGCATCACTGCCGGCGGGCCAAGCGCCCACTGGGGCTGATCCAGCTGGCCCTCGACGGACTCCGGGACTTCAACGCCCGGCATGGCCGCGCCGCAGGCGACCGGCTGTTGCAGGCCGTGGCCGGGCTGCTGCAAACGGCGTTCCGTGGATCAGACGCCGTCTGTCGCACGAACGGCGACACCTTTGTCATTATCCTCCCCGAGGCTGACCTCATCGACACGCGGCTGCGAGCCGAGGAACTGCGCACGCTCATCAGCACGCTGGAGCTGCCCGTGGCGGAGCAGACGGTGAGGGGGGTCTCCGCGTCCGTCGGCGTGGCGGGATTTCCCGAGCAGGCGGTTTCGGCGGACGCGTTGCTCCTCGCCGTGGACGGTGCGGTGCAGCTCGCCCGGGAGGCGGGCGGTGATACCGTGCAGGTGGCACAGGCAGGATAACGCAATCGGTGCGCCTTCGGCGCTATACGTTTCACGGTGGATTACGGCTGCGCCTAATCCACCCTACGCCCTTCGTGCGGCCCCGTTGCCATGCCACGGAGACGACTCGCCATGACCGAACGCCTGCTGGTGGATTACCTGCTCACCTGCCAACCCGGCGAGGATGCCCTCACCAAGGCCGAGGACATCGCCCTGGAGCAAACGGTCGAGCTGCCGGCAGATTGCGTGCCGGAGAGCATCCGCGAACACCTGCTCGGTCGCGTCGAGCGGCTCGCCCCCCTGTCCGACCGGCGTTACCAGTGCACCATCAGCTTCGACGCGGATCTGGTGGGCGGCGAGTTGACGCAGTTGCTCAATACCCTGTTCGGCAATATCTCGCTGAAGGACGGCATCCGCGTAACCGACATCCGTTGGCCCGACGGGGTTTTAAAGGCCATCGGTGGGCCGGCCCATGGTATCGCCGGCATTCGGCAGGCGACAGGTGTAGCACAAGGCCAGGCATTGCTGTGCACCGCCCTGAAGCCCGTGGGTCTGGACGCCAGCGCACTGGCCGAGCGTGCCTACCGCTTCGCGCTTGGCGGCATGGACATCATCAAGGACGATCATGGTGTCGCGAATCAACGGCAGGCGCCTTTCGTCCAACGCCTGGCCGCCTGCCAGCAGGCCGTCGAGCGGGCCAATGGCGAAACCGGTGGCAACAGCCTGTATTTCCCCAACGCCACGGCGCCGTGGCCGCTACTCGAGCAACGCTTGGCGGCAGCGCGCGAGGCCGGTTGCAAAGGCGTGCTGATCAGCCCGTGGATCACCGGGCTCGATGCCATGCGTTGGGCGCGGGAGCGCTTCGGGCTCATTCTCATGGCCCACCCTGCACTCACCGGCAGCTACTTCCGGCCCGAGCACGGCCTCTCGCCGGAGCTGCTGCTGGGCGATCTGTTCCGACTCGCCGGCGCGGATGCCAGCGTGTACCCCAACACCGGCGGGCGTTTCGGCTTCAGCCTCTCCACCTGCGAGGCGATCAACCACCGCCTGCGCTACCCCCTGGGCGCGCTGCGCGCCGCGGCACCGACACCCGGCGGCGGCATGGACGCTACGCGCGCCCCCGGGTGGCTTGAACAGTACGGCACCGATACCATATTACTGATCGGTGGGAGCCTGTATCAGCAGGGGGATCTCACCCGCGCCACGGCCGCGTTGCGGGAGTCGATTGGGCGGGGGGCACGGTGATGAGTCAAAATGGGTTGTGTGACGGTGGATGGGGCAGTGGGATGACGGTGGATTACGCTTCGCTAATCCACCCTACGGGGCCGAGCCCTTACTGACGCAAGGCGCTGAACGAAGGGCGTAGGGTGGATTAGCGTAGCGAAGCGTAATCCACCGTGAAACGAATCGCGCCGAAGGCGCACCCAATTTAAGACGGAGCCGACATGGCGAAAATCGTTCGCGCCGACGGGTACCGCTGGGAGGTCCCCGTTAAGGAATACAAGACGCAAGGCACCGGCTTTCGCGCGATTCACCGGCAAACGCTTCTCGGTGAGAATCAAGGCGAGGAACGGCTTCATTTCATCACGCGCTATTTCGAGATTCAACCCGGTGGTTATTCCTCCCTGGAGCACCATGAACACCCCCATTGCGTGGTGATTGTTCGCGGCACCGGAGAAGTGATATTGCACGATCGTGTGGAATCCATTGGCCTGCATGATTGCGTGTACATCGCACCCCATCAGATCCACCAGTTCCATGCGGTGGGTGATGAGCCATTGGGGTTTCTCTGCATCGTCGATCGCGAGCGGGACCGGCCGCAGATCCCAGGCGACGCGGAGCTTCAACGATTGCGGGAAAACCCCGAGATTGCGCGGCGAATGAAGGTTTAATTGCTAATGGCGATGGATTACGCTTCGGTCATGCACCGGGAACTTGTCAGGGTGCATAAACGAAGGGCGTAGGGTGGATTAGCGCAGCGTAATCCACCGTCGGCACCCATCCACGAGACGTGCCGTGGACCGGGGAAGGCGCTGAACGAAGGGCGTAGGGTGGATTAGCCGCAGGCGTAATCCACCGTTACACGCACGGCGCCAACGGCGCACCTTAAACACTCACTCAAACTCCAGGCCGTTCACCGTTTCCGGCTCCGACGCTCCCCAATGCGGCGGATACCACCCCCGTTGTACCGCCCGATGGAAACTGCTGTACGGCCACTCGCGCGGATGGGCCACAAGCCCGTGCTTCACCGGGTTGTAATGAATGTAATCCACATGCCGCCGGAAATCCTCCCCATCACGGATGACGTGCTCCCAGTAGCGCCGCTGCCACACCGCACCCTCCCCAGACCGCCGCGCCCGTTCGGCCGGCAAATCCGGCGCCGATTGCGTAAACAGCGACTTCACCAGCCGCAAGCGGCGTGTGTAATCGTCATCGTCCTTGGGCAGCGTCCACAGGGCGTGCAGGTGATCCGGCAGGATGACCATGGCATCGATGTGGAAGGGGTGGGTATCGCGGATTCGCCGTATGGCCGTGCGCAGGCGCTGCACATTGGCGGGGTGCCGGAAGAACGGCCGGCGCTGATGGGTGACCACAGTGAAAAAATACGTCCCGCCCGGTACCCGGAAGCGGCGGTAATTCGACATGATCGGCCTCCTTGCCCATCGTCGTGATCTGGTGCGCGCCTTCGGCGCGACTGGGTTGACGGTGGATTACGCTGCGCTAATCCACCCTACGCCCCTCGTTCAGTGCCTTCCCCGCTCCACGGCACGTCTAGTGAATTGGTGCTGACGCGCCTTATTCAGGCTCGTTGCCGGGCTTCCACTTGATGCTGCACCCGGCGCTGGGTGCTTGCTCGGGATCGACTTCGATTCCGGTGAGCACGGCGGTGGCAGCGGCACGCAGGTCGTCGCCGCTGACGGAGACGTTATTGCCGGGGCGGCTGCCGTCGAACTGGCCATGGTAGGCGAGGTACCCGTCACCGTCGAAGAGGAAGAAATCCGGGGTGCAGACTGCACCGAAAGCGTGCGCGGCGGCCTGGTCGGCGTCGTGAAGATAGGGGAACGGATAGCCCACCCGCGCCTTTTCCCACCCCATCGCCTCGAAGCTATCATCGGGATACCGTTCGGCGTCGTTGGAGTTGATGCCAACCACCGCCAGCCCGCGGGGCATAAACTCACGGGCGAAGCTCGCCAGTTGCGCGCTGATGTTGCGCACGAACGGGCAGTGGTTGCACATGAAGACCACCAGCAGCGCGTCTGCATCAGCGAAATCCTCGCTGGCGACAATGTTGCCCTCGGTGTCTCGCAGCCGGAAGTGCGGCAACGGTGTGCCCAAAGGCATCACGTGGGACGCGGTGG
>NZ_SKOG01000055.1 GCF_007120195.1 Aquisalimonas sp. | reverse complement strand
TCGACCACCCCCGAGCTGTCCGTTGTCGTGGGGCGATTACAGCAGGCTGCAACCACTGTGTCCAGCGCCCGCTCTACACCGGTCGGCCCGTGGGCGCTCGGGACTTATGTGTAACGATATGCCGTAATTGTGCATCGTCCTTTCTTCGACGCACGACGATCGCGACGATTGCGAATGCGAACGCAAAGCCCATGGCTGTTGCAGCCATTGAATGAAGGGCATCTTCGACCGCATCGTGGGGAACTGCAGGGTCCCACGAACTGGCAGAGAAAACTCCCGCGGCAATCATGAATAAGCCAAAGGCGACGTGAAGTAGGGTCCCCCATCGACCCCAGAGTACTCCTGCTCCGGCAGACAGCCACAAGACCCCGATTCCGAATAGTAGAAATCCCAATCGCGCAAGCCAGGCCCCCTCGACTTGCTGCGCCGCTGACTCGCTTGTGGTATGGGAAATCCAGTCGTAATCCTCCGGCATGATGAAGGGGGCAGTCCCCAAGGCTATTGCCGATGCCAAGAGGCAGAGCAGGACGCCAATTGCACGCTTCTTGTTCGGGTCGTCAACCATGACCGTCATTGCAGCGGGATATTGTCATGCGTGAAGGCGGCATAACGCGCAAGCTCACCTGCGGCTATGGAGCGCAGCGGAGTTGCCGTCCGGTGCAGCGCTTCGTTGGGCACACACTCCGTGGAACCCCCGACTTATGGCTCAAGCTCATACCCTGTACCAATGATATCCCCTTTCCAGACGAGCTGAAGGACTCCGTCCTCGTACCAGCCAACCTTACCATATGAGGGCACGCGCATTCCGGCCTCTTCATGGCAGTCCCGGAAGTGCCCCTGCCAGGGGACTTGCTTGTAACCGCCATCGAATTGACCAAAACGACCCGCACTGTAGATACTCGTCACCTCTCCGACCTCATTGAAGCGGAATTCCAGCGACACAGACGTGCTCCGGTCAGTCAGCGTCGCCAGCGCCGAGTGATCTTTGATCGCGCTCCACGCGACCCCGGACTGTGGCAAAAGGGCCGTGGGAAACCATACTCCCTCGGCCACGTACCTGTGCAACGCCCCCGAATTCAGTTTCGGTTCGCCCCCTTCTGAGGCGACAGCAAAGGCCGACAAGAGACTCCCGCGGCCCAAACCGACACCGCCAATGTAACTGTCCAGGACACGTACATGTGTGCCCAGGGGCATCTCGATCTTTGCGCTCCAGAGGAAACCAATTGCAGGTGGCACCACGATTTCGCTTGCAGTGAATGGTGACCAACTTTCGGTGGTTATACCCGTTCGCAACACACCGGACTGCTCTATCTTTGCTGTCTTGATCAGCTTTTGACCATCAGTCAGCACATGCTGGAAATAGCGTGCAACCGAGGGTGGGAGTTCAGTGAATGACGCGAAGTCCACAATCCCGACGTCTGTCTGGCTTGACCCCTCACTCAGTGTTGCTAACAGCTGATCGGCTTTGGAGGAATCGCGAGCCTGTCCAATATAGATTGCAATAGCTGCGCCAAGAGGGGCTTTTCCGGATGTAATGAAAATCCACTTGATCATCATTATAAATGCCACTCACCAGCACTAATGTGGAATCGATTTGCATGCAGTTTATACATGTCTCTGCTGCGACGTTACTCCGAAGTTGAGTAGCAGCGCGATTTAGAGTTCAATACTCCCAGCAGAAGGGATTAAACATGATTGCACTCATCCTACTGATGCAGATCGCGCTGCCGTTGGCGTTGATTGTCTGGCTCGCGCTGGTGCCGGCAAGCAATGTTGCAGGCTTCACTCTGCAGGTGGCTGGCACCGGCGCGTTCCTTTTCGCGTTGGCGCGGGTGGCGCAATGGGCGGTGCCGGTCTGGTGGCTGCCGTGGGTCTATGGCGGGCTATGGTTGCTCGCGCTCCTGGCATGCCTGATCGGCAAGGGGTTTGGCGGCCTCCCGCTTTTGCCTGCAGGGCTTTGGGGGTGGTCAGGTCTTGCCCTCTCGCTCGTGCTGTTGGGCACCGGCGGGTGGTATGGCGCGCAGGCGGTGGCCGGGCAAAGCCCCCCACCGGTCGAGGTCGTCGAGATTGCCAACCCCCTCGGACCGGGCAACTACCTTGTGGGGCACGGCGGGTCGAACGCGCTGGTGAATGGGCATATGCGGACGCTCGATACCAGCGTCGAGCGGTTTCGCCCCTGGCGCGGGCAATCTTATGCGGTCGATTTCTTCGGCCTCGGCCCGTGGGGCCTGCGCGCACGCGGTTGGCGCCCTGCCGATCCTGCCGACTATGCCATCTTCGGGGCGGAGCTTCGTGCCCCCTGCGAGGGCATGGTGGTTACGGCAGAGGGGGACATGCCGGATTTCGAGGTGCCGAACGAGGATCCAGTGAACCGGCTTGGCAACCACGTCATCCTGCGCTGCGGCGAGGTCGAAATCGTTCTCGCCCACATGCGGAGAGGCAGCGTGGCGGTCGTGCCGGGCGAGCGGGTGGCCGAGGGCGATCGGCTGGGCGAGGTCGGCAATTCTGGCGCCTCGACCGAGCCGCATCTGCACATCCATGCGCAGCGGCCGGCGCCGGACGGCGCGCCGCCGATCTCGGGCGAACCGCTGGCCCTGCGCATCGAAGGGCGATTTCTGGTGCGGGGCGATCGCCTTACAGGGCGGGACAAGTAAGGCCGGCCAGTTTTTGTCGGCCTGCTGCATGGGGCGGCCTTCTGATCAGGCGAGCCAGCTCAGACCCGCGAGGATCAACGCGATCGGCAACCTCGCGAGACCAATCCGCCGCCAGTTGCGTGCGCCCGAAATTGATGGGGCGGTCGCTCGTCCCTGCGGATAGAAGACCAGCGCCGCCGCCTTAACCGCCCAGAGAGCCGGGACAACCGCGACGATACCCCAGCCCGCCCAGTTCCGGCGCTCTGATCACGAAGCGCGAAGTCGGCCAGCCCAAGGACCCAAAGGACAAGCAGCAGACCCGCCAGCACCCAAATCGGCCAAAGTCGCCGCGGATCGCCATAGGTCCAGGTCTCGATCGCTTGCCAGAGCGCGGCGAGCAGGATCATGCCGACGCTTGTCATTGCTGCCACCGAGGTCAACGGCACACCGAAGATCGTGAGCTATGGTTCCATCATCAGCTTTCCGCTTCCGATCCCACAAGCGCGGTGCCAAAACCTCGAACCGTTTCGACGAAACACGGGGTCTCGGTCAGGAAGGGCGCGTGGCCCGAGCCGTCAAGCACCACCATGCGCTTGCCTTGCGGCGCCTCCACCACCTCGAACCACTTCCGCACCAGTGCAACGGGCGTGTTCATGTCGTGCGCGCCCGAGATCAGCAACATTGGCAAGGGCATCCGGGACACCTCCACGAACAGATCGCGCCGCAGGTAATCCGCCCACATCGGTCCGCTCCCGCGGTTCGCGCCGTCGAACCAGCGCGGGTAATCCGGCAGCCGGTATTCCGGAGCGGCCAATGCTCTCGGCAACATAGAAGGGAGCGAGACGTTCATCCCGCCGCCATGCGACTCGACGAACTGCATGAGACGCACATACAGTTCGTGATCACGGAAGTCCTCCGGCGCCATTGCGGCAAGCTCGGCCTCGGGCGCAATTCCGCGCAGCCAGTCCAGCGCCAGCACCACCGCACTGAGCGTGTCCACCTGCTGCCCCACGCCCACATAGCCCGCATAATCGTCCGGCCAGCGCGCTACGAGCCGTGAGCCCAACATCGTCCCCCAGGAATGGCCAAGCACGATCAGCGGCTGGTCGCCTACCCGCTCCCGCAGAAGCTTGGTAACCTCGCGTGCGTCGGAAAGGAACTGTTCGAGCGTCATGCTCGCGGGATCGAACCCGGGCGAGTTCGACTTGCCCGCGCCTCGCTGGTCCCAGTGGACCACGACGAAATCGCGCTCCAGCTCCGCCGTGACGGAGTGAATCGGCATCTGGGCCGAGCCGGGCCCACCATGCAACCACAGCAGAATGGGGGCTTCGCGGTCTGCCCCCCTGATCAACAGCCATTGCGTGATCGCGCCGATCTCGGCCGCAATGAGTTCGGCGATCGGGTTTGGGCCCTCGACCGGCGTGGTTCGGGCCGGTAGGCTTTTCCAGATCAGTGCGCCCGCGGCAACCGCCAGCACCACCAGGACTGCAAGACGCAGAGTTCTCATCGGCGACGCACCGGCACCAGCGCCATCGTGCCAAGGCCGAGGCCGGCGACTGCCGAGGCCGCCCCTAGCCACGGCCAGACACCGGGCAGGATCGAGAACAGGAACAGGTAGTCCTGCGCCGCCGCCCAGAGAGGCCAGACGATCAATGCAACGGCGATCCCTCCCGCGCCGACCCTGACGACGCGTGGTCGCGGCCGGCCCAGGTGTGCGATCCAGAAAGTTAGCGTCGCTCCGACCAGTGCCAGGACAATGGCCGTGCGCGCGGCGGTCTCGGCCCAAAGCACGCGCGCCATGCCCACAGGTGCGACACCGAGGCTGCCCGACCAGTCCCGCAGGATTGCCGCGAAAACCGGCCAGGCGCGCTGGCTGTTCGACAGGATAATGATGCCGTCGCCGGTCTCGGGCACGAGGTGCATGTGGCTCATCCAGCCATAGCCCTGGCCGCCATGCCAGACCGCGGTACGGCCATCGGAGAGGGTTTCTGTGAAATGCCCCAGCCCGTAGCCGCCGGCCGCATAGCCGAACAGGCCGCTAACCTCGTTCCGGGGGCTATGCAGAGCAGCGACGCTTGCAGGCGCGAGAACCCTCTGATCCGCGCCCGACAAGCTGGCGGCAGCGAACCGCGCCACATCCCCCGCTGTGGCAAACAGCCCCCCCGAGCCGCGCCCCGGATAGACGTAAGGCGTAACGGGAAGCCCGTGCAGGTCATGACCCATGGCCATCACGGCGTCTGTCCAGTCGTAGCTTGCGCTGGACATACCGAGTGGTCGCAGCACCTCGCGAGCCATGAATGCGCCGAAGTCCTCTCCGGTGCAGTCCTCGATGACGAGTTCCAGCAGGTTGTAGCCGGTGTTCGAGTAGGCGAAGGCCGTACCGGGAGTCGCGATCATCCGGAAGTCTCCCGCCAGGTGCTCGGTCAGGCCCGGCCGGAGCGCAGCGGGCGCGTATCGCGCGGCAAAGTCGCCTTGGCCTATGCCGGCCGTATGCGACAGAAGCTGACGGACCGTGATGTCAGGGGTCGTCTCGCTCGGCTGCCAGCGGGTGAGGCATGCCGTGATCGGCGCATCCAGATCGAGCCGCCCGGTCTGCGCTAGCCGCATCGCGCCCCAGGCCGTGACGGGCTTGGAGATCGACTCGGTACGGAACAGCGCGTCCTCGGTCATTGCACGTCCGGTCGTCCGGTCGGCAAGCCCCAGGGCGGCGGTCGCTACCGGTTCTCCAGCCCGCAACAGCACGATCACCATGCCCGGCACATCGTCCCTATCCATCCGGTCAATCGCGACCTGGATGGTCACGTGTTCCGACAGGCTGCCTGGTATGACATTGCCCTCAGTGTCGCGAAGCGGGTCGGGAGGACCGGGGCTGATGGCGTAAAGGGCCACGATCCCGACAAGGATCGCCGTCGCAGGGACAAAAAAAGCCGTAGTCATCACGCGCCTGACCATCGGTGGCTACCCTTGGACATAAGCCTTATCCTCAAGGAGTCAGGGAGGCGTAGCCCCCATGATGAATTCGTGAATTTCCCGGGTAAGATCGGCGTCGTGGCCGAGCCAGATGTGTCCGCCATGAGGGTAGATCACGAGGCGCGCGCCGGGAATCCGATCAGCAAGAAGCCGCGCAGTATCGGCCGTGCCGAAGAGATCGTCCTCGCAGGACAGGATCAGCGTCGGCACGGCAATGTCCTCGAACGCTGTCGGCGCTGGCGCTCCCGCCCAGAACCCGTCATTTCGCAGGCCGTCGGTCTTTGCGCTGATCGGCATCAGCCCATCGCGAATCAAATCGGCCCGATGGCGCTCCTCGGGAGAGACCCGCGCCAGCAGCACTGGATCGGTGGCCAGAAGCGTCCGCAGCAGCGTGTCCGCTGCGAGCGTGGCGAAGGTCCAGAACCATAGGTCCGAGGACAACACCCGCTCGACTGCGACGCGTTGAAGGGCGCTGAATTTCACGGGATCCCGCCCCGTCAGGTTCGCCGCCGGCACGATCAGGACGAGGTGCGAGCAGCGATCGGGATGGCGCAGGGCGAATTCGGCTGCTGTGAGCGCACCCGCGGAGCCCCCGGCCACCGCGATCCGCTTGAGGCCAAGGTGGTCGAGCAACTCCACGAGCACATTCGCCTGGTGCACTGGTGAGGCGTCCTCGGGGAAGGCGCTTCGCAGATAGCCAAAGCGTGAGGGCGCGATGATCTGGAAGCCGGCCTCGCTGAGGCCGTGGGCGAACAGAAGGCCCTGGTCGAAGCCGCCGCCCGCGCCGTGGATCATCATCAGCGGCGGCCCTCGTCCCACGACCGAGTACTCGATCGGCCCGGCCTGTGTCTCGATGATACTGCTGCGCCGGGCGATACGGGCTTCTGCCGCTGCCATCGTGGCGCGATAGGCGCCCGTCCCCCAAGCCGCCGCCGCAAGCGCGATGCCGCCAAGGCCAGTCAGAAAGGCGCGCCGGGTGATCATCGCACAGCCTCGATCGCGAGATCTGCGAGCGCCGCTTCCAGCGTCGGAACCAGATCGCTCGAGTCATCGAGGAAGCCAGCATCGGTGTTGATCTGGAAGGCAACGGTCACGCCGTGGTCGGCGTAGTGGCGCAGGCTCGATACATAGGCGGGGATCCAGCCCCCATGGCCGTAGACCGGCCCGCGTGGCGTCTCCGTATATATCGCCACGCCCGCGCCATAAAGGACACCGGGCGCGTCAAGGTCCACCGGCACGCCGTCGAGAAATCTGTCGAGATAAGGCTTCGCCATCGCCGCGCCGCCGAACAGGAGGTGCCCCCAGAGCGCCAGGTCGCGCGACGTCGAGGCAAGACCGCCACCCGCCCATTCCACAGCTGGGTTCCACAGAAGCCGTCCGCCTGCGTCCGCCGTTCGCTCCGGCAAGCCGAAGGGATTGTCTGGTGTCACATAGCCGACCGCGAGACCGGGAAGGTCGGGGCGGTCGGAGGGAAAAGTGTCCGTCAGACCAAGGGGGGCGAGGAAGCGCAGGTGCACCGCCTCATAGTAGCACTGGCCCGTCACCTCCTCGATCACCAGTCCCAGCAAGATGTAGCCGGTGTCGCTGTAGGCCCAGCCGGCCCCCGCCTCGAAGAGAGGCTCGAGCCCCGTCACGAAGCCTACGAGATCGTCGGGGTTGACCGCGCCTTCCATGCCCGCCATCCGGGGCCATGCCGCCTGGAACGCGGGCAGATGGACATGGTCGGGCAACCCGCTGCTGTGGTGCAGCAGGTGGTTGATGGTGATGGACCCGGCATTGGGCAGATCGCCGAACCACGGTCGATCGTCTAGGTGATCAACCAGCAGATCGGCCCGTGAAAGGCGCCCTTCGCTCTCCAGAGCCAGCACTGTTGCAGCAACAAAGGTCTTGCCGATGCTCGCGGCAAGCATCGGGGTCTCAGGCGACATGGCGCGGCCCGTTTCCAAATCGGCAAGACCGACCGCTGCCGCTGCCACGGTTCCGTCAGGCAGCGCGATCGCCGCGGTAGCGCCCGGAAAGCCGTAGCGCGCACGGAAGTCTTCGAGCGTCGCGTCCAGGGCTGCGGAGAGAGGGGCGACGTCCTGCGCCGTCGCGGGCGCGACCGCACCGAGAGTTGCCACCATACCGGCTGCCATGAGGAAGCTGCGCATCCGTCTACTCCCCGCCCGTGTGTGCGAGGACGTTTGTGGCCGGCACTACCTCTGTGACAGCCCCGTCCCGCGTGAACATTGTATCGCGGTTCCACCACACGACGATGACGGCCACGACGACCAGGATGATCGTGTCCCAGGGCTGTGCATCGGGCCAAAACGGATTGATGAGCTGCCAGTGAAACAGCATCGGCCAGAGAAGACTTCCCCGTGCGCTATTGAAGATTGGCGACACCAGAACCGCAAGCGTCACGTTTCCGATGAAAAAGGGAAGGAAGTTCCATTCGGCGAACACGGTGCTCGACAGAAAGAACGCCGGCAGGTGCCAGAACCC
Source organism: Aquisalimonas sp. (assembly GCF_007120195.1). GTDB lineage: Bacteria > Pseudomonadota > Gammaproteobacteria > Nitrococcales > Aquisalimonadaceae > Aquisalimonas. The sequence continues at coordinate 12,824 of NZ_SKOG01000055.1, read as the reverse complement.
CCACGTCGCGCCGATGATGAGGCCCGCCCAGATCGGCGCCATGAGCCTCTGCAGCAAGGGTTGCATCACGCCGCGCCAGCCGAATTCCTCGATCGGGCCGAGAAAGAGCATCATGAACAGGACCGCTACGACCGGGCCCACCCCCTCAGGCGGCAGCGGCGCCAGAACCGGACCGCCCATGATCAGCGAGCCCGCAACAAAGACGAACGGTAGCAAGAGCAGGATGAAAGCCGCCCAGCCCACCGAGCACCGCCACAGCAGGAGCCTGGACAGGAAGGCGCGAATACCCGCCATACCGGAATGAAGAAACACGGCCACGAAGGCCGCTATCGCCGGCGACCATGTCGCAAGGAAAAAGAACGGATGCGATCCGCTGATCTCGCCGAAGGTGGCGGCGGCCATGTCCGGGATCATGATGTAGACCCCGACCAGACCCCAGGTAATGACAAAGGTGATGCCAAGGAAGGTGACAAGCGCCGATGACGGCATTCCAGACGGGCGCGTCAAATGCGGCCGGGTTTGCATTGGAGACCCTCCGAGGCCATAGCCACTCCAACTTGTATTCCATCTCGATCAGAAAGGACCAAGCGTCTTCGATGTCATGATCGGCCAATTCATTTCCGGCCTGGGAAAAAATGTCAGGCTGCGGCCTACGAATCGCCGGATTCCCGTGCTCACCTGCAGCGACTCAGTTGGGAAGTACTCCAGGTGTAAACCAGGCTTCAGGTCTTCCATTCTCGTGTACCCGCCGGGCGCAAGCGTGTTGTCATCGGCCAAACGATATACTCTGATATCCGACTTGAAATTTGCCTTCACGGCCAGATGTTCGTTGAGACGAAAGCGCAGCATCGTCTCGGGGAATCCGAGAGCGCCGGACAGGCCACCTTGTGCATCCATGTTCCAGGCCACCCCAAGAACCGGATAGAGCGTCGAATCCACCGGGTGGTACAGTGGGCCGGTACCTGCGTAGAGTGTCAATTTTTCATGGGGCGTATGGACCCCAATAATCCGCGGATTGTAGGTCCAGGACCGGGACGAAATCCTATCGTCAAACCCGGCAATGGTTACAATCTTGAGCCACAGGCCCCAGTGATCAGCTAGTTCACCGTAATGCTGCAAGCCGGGTGCAACCCGGGTTAATGCGGGGCGCCGTCCGGTGCATGCCATTGTTGGGCGGTAGTTCAGCTTGAAATACATGAGTACAACGCATTTCGCAGCGCGAGATCTCGCGGATCACCTGTGAGCGTCGTTCCCATTTGGTTAGTGACATAAGCGTAACCGATACCAGCCTTCGGATCGGCGAAGCCCAGCGAGCCACCCGATCCCGGCTGTCCATAAGAGCCCTCGCTGCCGAATGACCACACCGGGCAGTGCTTCATAAAACCCAATGAGAATTGCACGCCGTCGCTCATCATACACTCGTCGTAGAAGCCCCGTGTCGGTGGGATCGCTGGCGCCGCCAGTATGCACAGCGTTTCCGGACGCAGTTGCAGCGCACGTCCGTCGGTCGCGAACACACTGTAGGCGCGTGCGATCGCTCGCGCCGTACCAACACCCCCACCAGACGGCACTTCGAAATTGCGGGCGTAAACACGCTGTTCGTCATGCACGAACATCGAACCGACCAGTGCCCGCGAGATGTTCGAACTCCGATTAACAGCGCTGAGAAAGAAGCGGATCCCGAACCCGCGCAGCATTGCAAGCAGGCCTGGCCTCGTCAGCGTCGCCAGCCGGGAATCCGGAATGGATTCTGGAAGGCGGATATAGAAATCGAGCCCCAGCGGCGTGGCAACCTCCTCGTGAAAAAATTGCCCCAGGCTTCGGTGCTCTGGATCGATGCGACGCAACAATTCGTTTTCGTAATAACCGAGGGTGATCGCGTGGTAAGCCTGCCGTGTGCCCGGCTCCCATGCCGGCCTCTGGAGCGCAAGCACAACACTAAGACGATCGAGGTCGGCCACAAGGCTGCGGTCGCCCTGCTCGTCGAAAGCGAACAAACCTGCCTGGTGCGAAAGGAGCTGACGAACTGTGATGTTCTCTTTTCCGTTTTGGGCGAACTCGGACCAGTAGGTGCATACACGCTCCTCGTAGTCGAGCCAACCGCGGGAGTGAGCCAGCGCGAGCGTCATCGCGGCCAGTCCCTTGGTCGTCGAGTAGACCAAGACCATGGTGTCTTCCTCCCATGGCTCACCTGTCTCCTTGTTCCGTACGCCGCCCCACAGATCAACGACCTTCTCGCCCCGGTGAAATACACAACAGGCGCCGCCCAATTCAAGGCGTAAGGAGAAATTCTCTGTGAACGCATCGCGCACAGCCTCGAAGCCTGAACTCACATGCCCCTCAATATGGACAGCGCTAGAAAGCTTCATGAAACAGTCCTCTCCCCGGCCGGGATTAGGGTAACTTCGCCCAACGCCCCGCGTAACCGGACGGCTTTGGAGCGACCGCAGAAAAGCCAGTCCGCGTTGACGCTGTTGTTAGGCGAAATGAGTTAAGGGGTAAAAGGTTTTGTAGTATGCATATTACAAGACTTGACCCCCCCCTCACTGACCTTGGATTGGGCTTCCTCCAGACCCCGCCTCGCGATGACGCCCTTGCCCTTCTCCTAGCCTTCGGCTCTGCGAATACCTGGCAGGAGGACTTCCACCTCCCTAGCTCTGTGCCATGCCCGGCACACACGTTGGAGTTGAGCCGCGGCCGTTTTGGGCCGTCGGCTCCGGCGGCGAGTTAGGTAGCTCGCCGTTTCTGAACCATACGCGCTACGATGTACGTGATAAGAAACACCCCGGCTCCCAGCAGCGCGAAATCTGTCACTACGCCGAGCAGCAAGGCTGCAGAGCCACCAATCGCTGTCCAAAGCAGGGGGATCGCTGCAAGCCGCCAAAGGGTCGGTGTCGACATCAAAAAGAGGCCGACGGTGAAGAGCGTGGTTGGACAAGGTACTCCAAACGTAGGCGTAGAAGGGTAAGGTTGAACGAGTGCCATGGCCAAGAACGGGTAAGAAAGTGCGTACACCGCAAGTGCGATTCCGAGCATGTGCCTGGCGGTACGCTCATAGCCGTACCGAATCGGTTCCCCTTTGAGCCCAGCCCATCCAAGCAGTAGCGCCTCGAGAAGGAAGAGCACACCGAATAGGAGCGCCGCCGGATTGATGGGCGCGAAGTAGGCAAAATGATAGGCGATGGCGGCCCAGGCCCAGTGAACCGCTAGTAGCAGCGAGACCAGACGGTCGATTCGCTGACCGCGCAGTACGAGCACCAGGACGGCCACTGACGCAACCCAAAGCGCAAGAGCGCCAGGCCACAGCGCTGTGTTGTACGAACCGAATACTTCTAGGAACTCACGCTCCGAGAAAGGAAGTTGCATCGTCCGATCCCTTGCTACCTATCGTTCCGGTTCAGCGGCGGCGCGTAGCGCCGTCCGCTGCAACCGGTTATTGGGCGGCGGCAGATGTCGTCACAGTTCCACCCGCTTGAGAAGCTGGGCATTGATCGCCACCACCACGGTGCTCGCTGACATCAGTACCGCGCCCAAGGCCGGGGTGAGCAGAATGCCCCATGCGGCGAGCACACCCGCCGCCAGCGGAATGGCAAAGATGTTGTACCCTGCCGCCCACCAGAGGTTCTGGACCATCTTCCGGTAAGTCGCCCGCGACAACGCGACGATTTTGGGGATGTCGCGGGGATCAGACCGCACCAGCACGATGTGACCCGCCTCCACCGCGACATCGGTACCGGCGCCAATCGCGATGCCGATATCGGCGGTAGCCAACGCCGGGGCATCGTTGACGCCATCACCCACCATTGCGACCTTTTTGCCCTGCGCCTGCAATTCGCGCACTTTGGTGGCCTTGTCCTCGGGCAGCACCTGCGCGAACACCGTGTCGATGCCCAGCTCTGCGGCGACGGCATCGGCGACCGCCTGTGCGTCACCGGTGAGCATGGCCACCTCGATGCCGCGCTCGTGCAGTGCGCGCACGGCCTCGCGGCTTTCCTCCCGGATGGCATCGGCCACCGCGAAGACCGCCAGGGCCTTGCCACTCCTGAGCAGGTAGATGGCGGCCTGGCCACGATTTGCGGCTGCTTTTGCGGCCTTACGCAGCGGGTCCGGCACCTGCGTATCCTCCACCTGGAGGAGCAAGGGACCACCCATGCGGTACTCGATACCTGCGATCGACGCTGCGATCCCCATTCCAATCAGCGCCCGGAACTCATCCGCTGGGGGCACATTAAGCTTTCGTTCCACCGCCGTCTGCACGATGCCACGCGCGATTGGATGCTCGGACTCCGCCTCCACTCCCGCCGCGATCCGTAGCATATCCTCCTCGGACTCCCCGTCGGCCACCGCCATGCCAACCACCCGGAACTCCCCGATTGTGAGCGTCCCGGTTTTGTCGAAAATCACGATGTCCAGGTTTCTGGCTTCTTCCAGTCCGCGCCGATCCCTTACCAGTAGGCCATTTCGTGCGCCCAGGGTGGTGGAGATGGCAACGACCAACGGCACGGCCAGACCAAGGGCATGTGGACAAGCGATCACCAAAACCGTCACCACACGAATGATGGAGAAGTCGATGGGCGAACCCAGGAGCTGCCAAGCCACCAGCGTGAGTACGCCGGCGACGATGGCCACCCCGGTCAGGATCCGGGCTGAACGGTCGGCCAGGTGCTGCGCCCTGGATTTCGATGCCTGCGCGTCGGCGACGAGCCGCATGATCCCATAGAGCTTGGTCTTCTCCCCGGTGCCGGTGACCTGGATGCGCAGGGAGCCTTCGCCATTGATGGTTGCAGCGATGACCTCATCGCCTTCCTTCTTCTTTACCGGCCGGGACTCGCCGGTGATCATGGCCTCGTTGAGCTCACTCGTGCCCTTCTGCACCAGGCCGTCCGCCGGCACGCTCTCGCCGGGACGGACCAGCACAATGTCGCCCTCTCTCAGTTCGCTGATGGGCACCGTCTCCTCGCCCTGGTCAGTAACCCGGGTGGCGGTATCCGGGAGCAGCTTGGCGAGTTCCTGCAGCGCCCCCTGTGCCTGTGAGATCGAGCGCATCTCGATCCAGTGGCCCAACAACATGATGGTCACCAGGGTGGCCAGCTCCCACCAGATCGCGTCCGCCTTGATGAGACCGAGCTGGACAACCCACGAGAAGATGAACGCCACCGAGATGGCTAGGGAAATCAGGGTCATCATCCCCGGCAGTCGCGCTCTCAACTCCCGCCATGCACCCTTCAGAAAAACCAAGCCACCGTAGAGAAAGACGGCCGTGCCGAGGACAGGGGATATCCACGCCACCCGGGGAACTCGGGCGCCGTGTAACCAAAGATCATCTGGATGTGTGCGGCCCAGAAAACGACCGGGACGGTGAGGATCAGCGACAGCCAGAACTTGTCCCGGAACATCTTCGGGCTGTGACCTGCGTGCTGGTCATGGGTTGCATGGACCTCGCTCGCTTTCCCGTGCCCGCCACCTGTTTGGTGGCCAGCGCCCGGCTCGGCGCCGTGGCCATGTCCGTGGTGGGTGGTCTTGCTCACAATGTCGCTACCTTAATCGTGGATGACGGGTCCGCTACATCCGGGACGGATATGCGCTCTGTCCGCCCAACGCCGGAGCTCACTGGCGGCTATGGAGCGCAACGGAATAGCGCCGCCAGTTGAGCGACTTGTTCGGCATTCATTTTGTCGGTTCGTCAGGCTTTCCGCTGACGGAAACCATTACCCATCTGCCATCCTGCTTGAGGTAAACCTCGCTCCATCTCCCGGTGACGGTAAGAGTTTGTCCATTTTTCGGCAAGACTTTCGCCGAATAGGAATAGTGGGCTACTCCGACCTGTCCCTCGTAAATCTGAACGCTTAGGGGGTGGAGATCGTATTCGCCCAGCGCCGGAGTATCACCCAATACTGACTGTACTGCGGCCTCCCGGTCATGAGGGAGCGCAGCATTCACATCCCAACCTACATATTGAGGATGAAGAGTCGCTCGGATTTGTCTCTCATCTCGTTCTTTGGACATCGCCCAGAGATTCCCAACGTGTTCCCACAATTCTCTTTGCTCCTGCGAGAATTCGATGTTTGGCAATTGAACCGTCACTTCATTGTCTCCTTTGCGGAACCTGATAAAAGGATAAAAGAAAAATAAAAGGGAACGGAGGGATTAAAGAATGACCTGATCATTTTTTTAATCCCTCCGTACCTTTTGCCGGTCCCCGGGGGTGCTTACGGTTCCGGGATGTGGTAAACGGCCTCGATATTGTGGCCGTCTGGACCGATGATGAACGCGCCGTAGTAGTTCGGGTGGTAGTGCGGCCTCAAGCCCGGCGCTCCGTTGTCTCTACCCCCTGCAGCAATGGCTGCCTCGTAGAAGGCATTTACTTCCGAGCGCGAGTTGGCTGCAATGGCAATGTGTAGGTGTGCCGGTACTTCTTTCGTCTCGTAGAGCCACAGCGAGGGTTTGCCCTTCTTTCCGATGCCTACGCCATATGGCCCTTCCATGGCCACCGCCACTCCAAGTGGTTGAAGTGAGCTGAGAAAGAACGCCTTGCTCTCTGCAAGGTTGGTGACTCCGAAGCCGACGTGATCAAACATCGCTTGTTCTCCCAGGATGGAACGCCACAAATCGTGGAATCCGCGGCCTAACGTTTCGCATGAGCCGCGCTTTACGGCGACCAACCGGAGCGGTAGCGATGGGAGGAAGCTGTCAAGCGTCAGTCTCCATGCGATTTGTTAGGCGGCGAACCTGAAGCGCAGCCCGGCGTCAGCCCCACCGTTTTCGTGCTCGGCGGGCCACGAGGCGCTGGAGCCAGACGTTGACGCGCTCGGCGAGCCCGCCTGCTCTGGGGACAGCACCGACCTGACGGGCCAGTGCGAGTCTGTCCAGCACGACCGTATGGCGGGCGAGCAATTCACCATCGAAGCGCGAGAACTCCGCAGTCTCGAATTCGACGGGGCCCCCGGTCGGGGCAAAGCCGGGCGGTTCCATCGGCCCTGTCATCTTTCCGGTGATGCGCAACCGTACGGCGACGCCCTTGCGGTCCAGTAAGAAGTATGGACCGTCGATGAGCTCGATTCGCGCGTCGGGAAGCGACCGGAACATCATGTCCCGATGGAATCGACGCACTGCCTCGCGCCCGCGCAGAGGCTCCGGTGCGGCGGGGTCTTTCCATAGGACGTCCTCGGTGCAAAGCTCTGCCACCGCGTCAGCGTCGTGGGCATTCACGGCAGCGTGCAGATGCTGCACAAAAAAATGTGCGAACTGCTCGTCGATCTGCTGTGCCATCAGTGTCCTCTCAAGCGGATCCGATAGGGGTCACTTTCGACCTCTCCCCCCGCATGGCACATCCTCGCCGACGCCAACCGGAGCCCCCTATCATCGGCCGCACTCAAAGAAGAACTTGCCCTATCGGCCGCCGCAACGATCGCGGCATCTCGGGTCCACGACCAATCCGGACGATAAGGTCCGGCCGTCGGTTGCCGATGCCCAGGAAGGTTGCGAGCTGTGCACGGAGTGGGAGCACCTCGACAGGCTGGTTGATAAAGGCAGTGCGGAGTTGCAAAGCGGCCGCCTGCAGGGCAAGGCGTTCGTAGCTGCGCCCCGCCTCAATCCAGTGGCGTTGGTCGTCGGCTTCGGAGAAGATTACCGCGAGTGCTCCAGAACTCCGGATGTGCGTGATGTCTTTTCGGTTCTGGCGCTTCGCTGACCCCGCCACCCGCATCAAGAGCTTGCCGAGCCATCCTGGCACGTTAGGGATGCCCAGCACTGCCCCGTACAGGCCGTCACGGGTCCGCACGGCGTCGCGAGCGTTGAAGCGGATCCACTTCCTCATCTCCGCCGCCCAGCGCGGATCGCTGAACTGGGCCGTGTTGCCCGCTGCCACATACTCCGCGACCTGCTCCTTCTGTTTGCTGTCGGTAAGAAGCATAAGCGAGACCCCATTGCCGCGCCCGGCTTCCTCCAGCAGGCGGAGTTGCTCAGCAGAGAGTGCTGTTCCGTCATATTCAGCCCGGCTGCACTGGCGGTTCGGAATCGCCTCGAAAAGAGTTGACCGGGAGGGGGCCGTCTTCTCGAGGTCCACTTGCACGCTCGACTCGGATGCGTCGTAGGAAAAGTGACCCTTTAAGCCGGCGGCCTGCGCAGCCACGAGCAGATTCTCGCCTGCACAACCAAGGCTCCCATACAAGTGATGGTCGTCGGGGTCGACTTCCGGACAGCGTCGCGTCAGATCCGGGAGAATCACGATCCTGCCCGACTCCACTTTGAACTTCCAGGGCTGCGTATTGTGGCTGGATGCAGCCAGCGTCGCATACCGCACGAGATTGGCATGGTCACGTGCGGCACTGCTGAGATCGTGGTGGCGCCATATCTCTCGTATTGTGTCCGAGTAGCCCATGCTCTCCTCCAAAGTGTGGGTCGAGCGCCCGCCTCTCGCAGTAGGAACGCCGGTTACCAGGCGCCCCCTGCCCAGACCCGGAAGTGCGGTTAGCCAGCATCCGGTTCATTGGTCGTACTCGGTTTCGCGACGGACGTGCCGTTACGCAAAGGCCACATGCGCAAGAGCTTTCTCCGTGGTGGTCGGCCACGTTACTTCCAACACCTTCAGGGCAGCATTGAACCGTGCCTGAGTGAAACTGCGCCGCTTAGGCACAACCAATCGTCCACTGGTAGAAGGTAAGCGCTCCACGAACCCCATCTGTTGAGCGCGCTTTTGGTCGGCGAAGTCTTCCGGAATAGGGGAGGCTTGGATCATGTGGTTGTCTCCGGTACGAGTGTCTTAAGGGGTCAACTTAAAGGGTCAAGTCTTGTAGTATCCATATTACAAGACTTGACCCCCCTCAGCGCTCCGTCAGCGTTCGTCAGCGCCCTCACAACTCAAGTAAAGCTTCGGCGGGCTCCTCCCGTGGCTCGTTCTGCGACCCGGCATCGCCGTGGGAGGACGCCGCCTCGAACCAGAGCGGCCTCAGACCATCGAACGCACGGAGATCCGCCATGTGGACGCTTCCGCGGTCCTATGAGGCCGTGCTTGTTCGGTGTCGCGTTACGACTGTGCCTCCGTGCACATCGACCTTTAGTCAGGACACAGCCGCCCGTCTGAATTGCCGGATGTGGCTGGGACAGGTGGGGAAGGCTGCGTATTCTATTATGCTACTGGCACACTGTGTGGGAGACCGTTTCAACGACCTATTCCCAAGGCTCCTCAGGCTCCAAATGGCGCGTCAACTCCATGGCGTCATGCAGTACTCGACCCACGACGACCAGCTCAGCATCTAGCCGGTAAATCAGGAAGTGTCGGGGGCGTCGCACGATGCCGGCATCCGTACGCGCCCGGTCTCGGCTCAATCCCAGGTGCCAGGAGCGAACATGCTCGCCCAGTTCGGGGCGTTCGAGGCTGCCTGGTCTGGTCGGTTGGTGGGCAATATCGCGCAAGGCCGTAACGAGCAGGGTCTCGTAGCGTACTCTGGCCGTTACCCCGAAGTGCTCATGGGTCCAGGCCAGGATGGCGATGATGTCCGCCCGCGCGGTGGCGGATAGCCGATAACGTGCCATCAACCCGTCGTAGGGATTCGGGCCGCGGCGCTCCGCCCCAGTTCGGTGATGAGATCTTCAAGTTGATCGTCCGCTACATCGGCGTAACGGCCAGCGGCAACATCGCCCCAGCCCTTCCCAGCGGCTTCCTGCAGGGCCTGGAGTTTGGCGGCTTCCAGGCGCTCTCGTTGTTCGATCAGGCGCAGGCCTTCACGCAGCACTTCGCTGGCGTTCTGGTAGCGCCCGGACTGTACCAGGGCATCGACCAGGTCATGTTGATGATCGGTCAGGACGACATTACGTGTCGGCATGAGCTGAACCCTTCGTCGGGACTGTGAGCAAAGTATAGTGGCAGTGGCATATTATGCCAATCGCCGGCTGCCCAGATGGCTCTGATGAAGGATTCCGGGGCGCACTGGTGGGGCTGTTATGGCGCCGGTTGCGTTCATGGCACTGGCGAGATCGCAGCTCAGTCTGCGCTTTCGCATGCCACAGCCACCAATGCCCGCACAATGGCAACGGTGATCCGGATCGCAGCGTCTGGTTTATCGTAGTGGCTCAAGTCAGCCGCCTAATGCCCAGCGTAACCGGATGTCTTTGGAGCGACCGCGGGAAAGCCGGTCCGCGTTGGCGCTGTTATTAGGCGAGATGAGTTAAGGGGTCAAAGTCTTGTAGCATGCATATTACAAGACTTGACCCCGTCACCTGACCCCGTCACCTCGGGGACAGCATGTGGGCCTCCATCGCGCCGCCGACGGCTGAAGGATTCTTGGATCTGATATGTTTAGTAAGGACTCGATAAATCTGCACCTGCATACTCGGCCGGGACGGCCGCTTGGCAGTGATGGATATCTCGATAAGCTGGAAGACATGACCAGTTGCACACTCGTACACCGCGATCGCGCTGGCCGGGTCCTGGATTACGGAGTGCCGACCGACAGAAGTGACGATGCGGACCCGGCTTCCGAGACCGGTATACTGCCCCCGGAACTGCCCAAGCGCCCGGCTGCCGGCGAAACGCGGTTCTCGTCTCGCGGACGGTGTGGCTGACCATGCTGTCGGGGCTTGCGCGCTGGATCGAACGTCGCCCGGGGCTGCACCGGCGGGTGCTGGGCATTTGGAAGATGTTCCCGCCGCGGCTCGCCGGGCTCCTCAAGGGACAGCTCGCGCGCAACTGGATCGTTGGCGCCGTGGCCGTGATCGTCGATGACGACGTCGACCCGCCGGAGGTGCTGCTGGTCGAGCACAGCTACCGCTCGCGGGGAGCCTGGGGATTACCGGGCGGGTCGCTCGAGTCCGTTCCCGGCAGGCCGACTGACCCGCATACGCAGGTGCTGCCGGACGACGTGCTGGAGCAGACGCTCAGGCGCGAGGTGCGGGAAGAGCTGGGCATCGGGATTGAGGGAATTTCTTTGCTTCGCGTGGATGCCGTGCCCTACGTCGCCGAGGAGCCCGGCCCCTATCGACTGGACTTCTACTTCCGGTGCAGGCCGAAAGGCGGCTTCGCGGGGCTGCGAGCGGCCCTGGCGGCCGGTGAGTTCACACCGGCCTCGCCGGAGATCCGGGATGCGAGACTGGTGCCGCTACCGGAGACCGGCGGCTTCGACCTGTTCTCCACGGACGAGCGCTTTCTCCGCCAGGACCTGCCCAGGCTGATGCCGGAGATACGGCGGTCATCGCGCGCCGGGTGACGCCCGGCGAATAGAGATGGACACGAACAAGCGTCGAAAGGCGAAATGGTACCAGCCCTGGCTTACAACCTGGGCAGCACCCCCGCGAGAGTGAGCCCAACCGGCCGCTCTACTCAACACCAAGACGACGGGTCGGCTGCGCTATGGCCGGGTCGTGGATCAGGCATCGATCGACCCAATCGAGGAAACGCTCGTCTAACATACCGCTACGATTGAACAGTATTACGCTCCCGCGCTGCAACTCCGGGTAAATTCGCACCGCCGCGTAGTAGCCACCACCGCCGCCCGCGTGCGCGTAGTTAGGTGTGGGCCCGTCCAACTCCCCTTTGAACCATGACATGCTCATTCCGGATGGTTTGCCGCTGCTCAGGACATTCTCAGTGAACAGCAGCCGCCTGGACTCGTCAGACACGAGGCCGCTTTGCGGAGCGAGCAGCGCCTGAACGTAGCGCATGCCCGAGACATTCTCGATGATCTGCCCAAGCAGTGCATAACCGAGATTGGAATACGCGAAGCGAGCATTTGGCTGGCTCTTGAGCTTGTGGTGCTTGGTGAAAACCTCATGGAAGAACGCTTGCCTGTCAAACCCCTCGTGCTCCTCCTGGAGATGAATCCAGCCTAGCGGGATCGGGTTGGCAATGCCCGAGGAATGCGTCAGCAGCTGCCGCACGCTGATGCCCTGCGAGTAGGGGAAGCTCGGCAGCTAGACGGCGGCCGGGCCGTCGATAATGTGCGAAAACCGCACTGTTCAGCACGGTTGATCGTACATCCGGATGCTCCAGTGCCAGTTCGCTTTCGGTACAGCGCCATCCGGGAGTCCGTTTTCCGAATAATCCGCAGACCCCGTGAACAGTTACAGAGGAATCTCCTAAAGCCCAGCGTAACCGGCCGGCTTTGGAGCGACCGCGGGCAAGGTGGTTGGCGCTGTTGTTATTCGAGATGAATTAAGGGGTCAAAGCCCTGTAGTATGCATATTACAAGACTTGACCCCGTCATTGTCATTTGGTGACCCCGTCATTTGGCGAGCTGGTGCGGCGGTTTGCGTATGGCAAGCGCCGTGACAGATCGACATGGCTCGCTGCCGTGTTAGGCGGCATCTAGTGGTTTGATTCGCGCCACTTCCTTCTTAATCGCCTGCGCTGCATCCCAGAGGTCGACGGCCCGTTGAGCGTTTAGCCAAAACTCTGGTGAGTTGCTGAAAAGCCGACCCAAGCGGAGGGCCATCTCGGGGCTTACGGCGCGACGCTCGCGCAGCAACTCATTCACCGACTGCCGCGATACCCCAAGCGCCTCCGCGAGCGCGGATACAGTGAGACCATAGTCAGGAAGAAAGTCTTCCCGAAGCATTTCGCCCGGATGGGTGGGCCTGCGCTTCATACCTGTGTTCGCAATGCTCATCTCTGGCACCTGCTCAGTGGAAGTCACAGATCTCGATGTCGTAGGCATCTCCGTCCTCGAACCGAAAGCGAATCCGCCACTCATCGTTGATAGCGATGGAGTACTGCCCTTTTCGGTCGCCGGATAGGGCATGAAGTCGGTTGCCGCGTGGCACCCTCAGGTCCTCCAGGCGGACAGCGTGGTCAATGTACTCGAGCTTTCGGACAGCGCGTTTCCTAATCT
>NZ_SKOG01000263.1 GCF_007120195.1 Aquisalimonas sp. | reverse complement strand
CGCCGGGCGCTATCCGGTGAGTCCATGGCGTGGCCCCCGCCGCGTGTGCCAGGCCGCTGCCGTGCTCCATCCGTGACTTTCGCCGCCGGATTATAGTCGTTTGGCCGTCGCGGCAGTGTGATCTGCGTCCGAAACGCCGGCTGCGGCGCAAGAAATACCGCATGTCAGGGTGCCGCGCTTTGATTTGCCGGCGCCTTTGGTGGAGAATTGCGGTTTCATTTTCTCGGGAGGTTGGGGGCTAGCATGAATCTTCACGAGTATCAGTCCAAAATACTATTCTCCGAATACAACATTCCCGTCCCAAAAGGTGATGTCGCCGCGAGTGCGGATGAGGCCGTCGCCATCGCCGACAAGCTGGGCGGCAGCGTCTGGGTGGTCAAGGCTCAGGTCCACGCCGGCGGGCGCGGCAAGGCCGGTGGGGTCAAAGTCTGCAAGTCCAGGGACGAGGTGCGCGAGTACGCGCAGTCCATCCTCGGCACGCACCTGGTGACACACCAGACCGACGACAAGGGCATGCCGATTAACAGCGTCATGGTGGAGCAGGGGCTGGATATCCAGTCCGAGCTCTACCTGGGTGCCGTGGTGGATCGCGCCTCGAAGCGGGTGGTGTTCATGGCGTCTGCCGCCGGCGGCATGGATATCGAGGAAGTCGCCGCCAAAACGCCGGAGAAGATCGTCAGCGTCGAGGTGAACCCGGTCGCGGGCCTGCAGGCGTTCCAGTGCCGTCAGATCGCGTTCGCCATCGGGCTTAAGGGTGATCAGATCAAACAGCTCGTCAAGGTGATGGACGGCCTCTACCGGTTGTTCCTGGCCAGTGATCTCAGCCTGATCGAGATCAATCCGCTGATTGTCACCGGTGAGGGCACATTGCTGGCCCTGGACGCCAAGCTCAATGTGGATGACAACGCCATCGAAGTTGGGCGGCAGAAGGCCATCGAGGCCATGTACGACCCGTCCCAGGAAGACCCCACCGAGGTGGAGGCGAAACAACATAACCTCAATTACATCACGCTGGACGGCAATATCGGCTGCATGGTCAACGGCGCCGGCCTCGCCATGGCCACCATGGACGTGATCAAGGTGCACGGGGGCGAGCCGGCCAACTTTCTGGATGTGGGTGGTGCCACGGACAAGGACCGTGTGGCCGCGGCGTTCAAGCTGATCCTCTCCAGCCCTGCCGTGGCCGGGGTGCTCGTCAACATCTTCGGCGGCATCGTCCGCTGCGACATGATTGCCGAAGGCATCGTCAACGCGGTGAAGGAAGTGGGCGTGAAAGTGCCCGTCGTGGTCCGCCTGGAAGGCACCAACGTGGACCAGGGCAAGGCCCTGCTAAAGGACAGCGGCATGGACCTCATCCCCGCCGACGACCTCTCCGATGCGGCAAAGAAGATGGTCGCCGCCATCGGCAAGGCCGCCTGAGCCCACGCCACCGAATCACTGCGAGGTTGTTCTAATGAGTATTCTCGTCAACAAGGACACCAAGGTTATCGTCCAGGGCTTCACTGGCAAGCAGGGCACCTTCCACGCCACCCAGGCCCTGGAGTACGGCACCCGCATCGTCGGCGGTGTCACCCCCGGCCGCGGTGGTGAGAGCCACCTGGACCTGCCGATTTTCAACACGGTCAAGGACGCCGTGCGCCAGACCGGCGCCGAGGCCTCCATGATCTACGTGCCGGGCGGTTTTGCCGCCGACGCGATCCTCGAGGCGGCCGAAGGCGGCATCAAGGTCATCGCCTGCATTACCGAGGGCATACCCGTGCTGGATATGCTCAAGGTCAAGGCGGCGCTGGCGTACTATGAAGGGGTGCGGCTGATCGGCCCCAACTGCCCGGGCATTATCACCCCGGACGACTGCAAGATTGGCATCATGCCGGGCCATATCCACAAGGCCGGGCGCATCGGCATTGTCTCGCGCTCCGGCACGCTGACCTACGAGGCCGTCAAGCAGACCACCGACGCCGGCCTGGGGCAGAGTACCTGTGTGGGCATCGGCGGCGACCCCATCCAGGGCATGTCCTTCGTGGATGTCCTTGAACTGTTCAAGGACGACCCCCAGACTGAGGGCATCGTCATGGTGGGCGAGATCGGGGGCACCGCCGAGGAAGAGGCCGCCGCGTATATCCAGGCCAACATCAACAAGCCGGTCGTGGCGTACATTGCCGGTGTGACCGCGCCCCCGGGCAAGCGCATGGGGCATGCCGGAGCCATCATCAGCGGTGGCAAGGGCACGGCGGACGACAAGTTCGCCGCCCTGGACAAGGCCGGCGTCGCGACCGTACGCTCGCCTGCCGACATCGGTGAGCGCATGAAAGGACTGCTTTCCTGAGCAAAGTGTGTGCTCGACCGGTTGCCGCCGTCCGCTCTTTACTGGGGCGGCGGTTCCACTGAAACAGCATGGAGCGACCCAGCATGTCCGAGCAGCTGCGCGTCGCAATGGCCCAGCTGGACACCCGCGTCGGCGACGTGACCGGTAACGCGGAGCTGGTGATCACCACCGCACTGCGGGCCCGGGACACGCTCTGTGCCGATGTGGTGGTGTTCCCTGAGCTGACGCTCACCGGTTATCCACCGGAAGACCTCCTGTTTCGCCCGGATTTCATCAACGCCATCGGCGAGGCTCTGGCCCGCATCCGCGATGAGGTGTCCGGGATTGCCATGGTCGTGGGCTTTCCGCACCTCGCCAAAGGGCGACTGTACAACTCGGCGGCTGTGCTGCAGGGCGGCACGGTGCTGGGGGTCTACCACAAACACCACCTGCCCAATGGTGGCGTGTTTGACGACAAGCGCTATTTCGATCCGGGCAGTACGCCATTGGTGGTGGATATCGGCGGTTACGCCTGCGGGGTCACCATCTGCGAGGACCTCTGGCATCCGGGGCCTGCCCGCTGGGCCGCCCGCGAAGGGGCGCAGGTGCTGTTCAACCTGAACGCCTCCCCGTTCCACTCGGGCAAGTTCCAGGATCGTGAGGCGGTGATTCGCGCGCGCCAGGAGGAGGCGGGCCTGCCCGTGGTCTACGTCAACCTGGTCGGTGGCCAGGACGAGGTGGTCTACGACGGGGTGTCCGTGGTCTACGGCGGCGACGGCAGCGTCGCAGCGCGCGCCCCGGCCTTCACGGAGGGCCTTTGGACGGTGGATTTCCGGCGTCAGGGGGACGGTCTGGCACCGGAGATCGGCGAGGTGGCCGAGCTGCCCGACGATGACGACCTGGTTTACCAGGCGCTGGTTCGCGGGCTGCGGGATTACGTCGACAAGAACGGCTTTCCCGGCGTGCTGCTGGGGATGTCCGGCGGTATCGATTCCGCCTTGAGCGCCGCTGTGGCGTTGGATGCGCTGGGGCCGGAGCGGGTGCACGCCGTCATGCTCACCTCCCGCTATACCTCCGGAGAGAGTCTGGAGGATGCCCGGGGCTGTGCGCAGTTGATGGGCGTGCGTTACGCCAGCCTGGACATCGATCCGGCGTTCCAGGCCTGCCTGGATGAGCTGGCGCCGGTGTTCGGCGACCGCCCGGTGGATACCACGGAAGAGAACATGCAATCCCGCGCCCGCGGGCTGATGCTCATGGCTCTCTCCAACAAGTTCGGCCACATGGTGCTCGCCACCGGCAACAAGAGCGAGTATGCCGTCGGCTATGCCACGCTCTACGGTGACATGTGCGGCGGCTTTGCGCCGCTGAAGGATGTCTACAAGACGCGGGTGTACCGGCTGGCGGCGCGCCGCAATGCCGGTGGGCGGGTGATCCCCGAACGCATCATCAGCAAGGCGCCAACCGCCGAGCTGCGTCCGGATCAAAAGGACGAAGATTCACTGCCCCCGTACCCGGTGCTCGATGGCATTCTGGAGCGGTACGTGGACGCGGACATGTCCGTGAAGACGCTGATCAGTGAAGGCTACGATGAGAGCGACGTGCGCCATGTGGTGGCGCTGCTGCACCGCAACGAGTACAAACGCCGGCAGTCAGCGCCGGGTGTCAAGGTCACGCGCAAGGCCTTTGGTCGGGAGCGCCGCTACCCGATTACCTCCGGCTATCGCCCATGGGGCTGAATGCCGCGGACCCGCCCGCGCCGGATTACGCCGGTGACGCCATTGACCAGACGAGGTACCCATGAAAAAGATCGAAGCCGTCATCAAACCGTTCAAGCTGGACGACGTGCGCGAGGCCCTGTCCGATATCGGCGTTACGGGCATGACCGTCACCGAGGTGAAGGGCTTCGGGCGGCAGAAGGGCCACACGGAGCTCTACCGGGGTGCGGAGTACGTGGTCGACTTCCTGCCCAAGATGCGGGTGGAACTCGTGGTGGGTGACGATCATGTGGACCGCTGCGTTGACGCCATTGTCGGCGCTGCCAAGACCGGCAAGATCGGCGATGGCAAGATTTTCGTCACACCGGTGGACCGGGTGCTGCGCATCCGCACCGGTGAGGAAGACGAAGACGCGATCTGAAGGCATGATCCGGGGGGCGGCTGAAGTGACCTCCGGCTCACCCGGCTACGATTCGCCGTCGTCTCCGCGCCTCGAGGCCGCCCCGAGCCCGGGGGAGAACAGGGTATCCTGGAGCGCCGGGTGGTCGGGATAGTTCATCTCCAGCACCCGCACCACGTCCGCCTTCAGGTCGTCGAGCTCCAGGTTTCCGTAGGCCTCCGCCAGTACCGCCAGCGCGTCGCGCACGGCCGGTGTGCCCTGAAAGTTCTGGATGACGGTCTGGGCCCGGTTGGCGGCGGCGATGTAGGCGCCGCGGCGCATGTAGTAATTCGCCACGTGCATCTCGTAGAAGGCCAGGTGCTGGCGCAGCCGTACCATCTGTTCTTCCGCATCGTCCGCGAACTCGCTGTCGGGGAAGTCATCGGCGACACGCTGGAAGTCCGCGTACGCCTCGCGGATGGCGTTGGGGTCGCGGGTGCGGCGGTCGATGTCAAAGGTGCGGGTGAGGAAGTCGTTGCCGCGATCCAGGTTGGCGCGGCCGCGCATGTAGCGCGCGTAGACCACATGCTCGTCCTGCGGATTGAGGCGTATGAAGCGATCGGCGGCGCTGATCGCCGAGCCCATCTCCCGCGCCTGGTAGTAGGCGTGGATCAGGTCGAGCTGGGCCTGCCGGGAGTAGGGGCCGAAGGGATAGCGGGCCTGCAGGTCCTCCAGGCGCTCCGCTGCCGTTCGATAGTCGCCGCGCTCCATGGACCGCTGGGCCTGTTCGTAGAGTTCCGCGGCGGAACGCTCCTGTTGGCCAGCGCCGGCCCGGCGATCGCGCGGATCCCCGCCCTCGGCGCCGCGTGGGCCGCCACAAGCGGCAACGGCCACTGCCAGGGCGACGATGACAAGTAGGGGCAGGAATCGAGGCATCGGGTGCTTCCGTTGACGGGTCATGATGCGCGTATTCTAGGCGACCCACCCGCCGGCGCATAGGACCCATGGCATATGACACCGCGCCGGCACTGGTAAACTGGCATCAGCGGCGCGTGCGAGCCGGCAGGCTCGAGCGCTCCAACCATTCAAGTTAGTGCCGAGGTGAGCGGCAAAGTTCCCATGAGCGAGCACGTGGAGCGGAATGCCAACATCCCCGAGACGGCGGCGGGTGCCCGGCTCGACCGGGCGCTGGCCGAGCTGTTTCCCGATTACTCCCGCAGCCGCCTGCAGCAGTGGCTGAAGGACGGTGCCATCACCGTCGACGGCAGTCGGTGGCGGCCGCGGGACCGGGTCAAGGGCGGCGAGACGGTCAGCCTGCGGACAGCTCTGGAGGTGGCGGTGCCCACGGTCGCCGCCGAAGCCATCGCCCTCGATGTGATCCACGAGGACGCCCACGTGCTGGTCATCAACAAGCCCCCGGGGCTGGTGGTCCACCCGGGCGCCGGCAATCCGGACGGCACGCTGCAAAATGCGCTGCTGCATCGGCATCCCCACCTGGAGCAGATCCCCCGGTGCGGCATCGTGCACCGGATCGACAAGGACACCTCCGGGCTCATGGTGGTGGCGCTCAGTCACCGGGCTCACACGCTGCTCACGGCCCAACTGCAGGACAAGACCGTCGGCCGCGAATACGAGGCCCTGGTGGGCGGTACGTTCACCGCCGGCGGCACCATTGACGCCCCCATTGCACGCCATCCCCGGGATCGCAAGCGCATGGCCGTGGTCGCCGCGGGGCGGCGCGCCGTCACCCACTACCGCATTAGTGAGCGCTTCAGCGCCCATACCTTGCTGCGGGTCTTTCTGGAGACAGGGCGGACCCATCAGATTCGCGTCCACCTCGCCTATCTGCAGCACCCGCTGGTCGGTGATCCGGTCTACGGCCTGCGGCCGCGCCTGCCCAAGGGGGCGGACGATGCGGTTCGCGCCGCCCTTGGAGGGCTGGGACGGCAGGCCTTGCATGCGGCGCGGCTGGTCCTGCAGCATCCGCAAACGGAGCAAACGATGGCCTGGGAGGTGCCCAGGCCGGCGGATATGGTGCGCGTTCTGGAGGCGCTGCGTGAACACGATCGACGTATGGCGCGATGAATAGCGCCTGGATTCATCCCGACTGGCCGGCCGCGGCGTCGGTGCGCGCCTTGTCGACGACCCGTCAGCACGGTTTTAGCGACCCCCCGTATCACTCGTTGAACCTGGGGCGCTGCACCGATGACGACCCCGAGGCCGTGCGCCTGAATCACGACTACCTGCGTGAGTACGGCGGGTTGCCGGGTGATGCGTTCTGGTTGCGCCAGGTCCACGGCACCACCGTCGTGGCGGCCCATGACAGCCCGCCCGAGCCGCAAGCCGATGCCGTGTGGACGGATCAGCGCGGCCTGCCCTGCGGTGTGCTCGCCGCGGACTGCCTGCCGGTGCTGCTGTGCGATTGGGCGGGCACACGGGTTGCTGCCGCCCACGCCGGCTGGCGCGGGCTGGCTGCCGGTGTGCTGGAGGCGACCGTCGCCGCGCTGCAGACAAAACCCGAGCGGCTGATGGCCTGGCTGGGGCCGGCCATCGGCCCGCACCGGTTCGAGGTCGGTGACGAGGTGCGGCAGGCCT
>NZ_SKOG01000158.1 GCF_007120195.1 Aquisalimonas sp. | reverse complement strand
CCGAATCATTTCCCGTCGTCCTGGCGACGCATCCGCGCACGCGGAAGGCCGTGGAACGGTTCAAACTCGAGAAATTGTTGGAGCCGCTTCTGGTCGTCCCCCCTCTTCGGCGGCTCGATGGCGGTCGCGGCCGCCGCGAGCGTCGCGCTGCTTGCCGCGGTGACCTTCAACAACCTGCAGCTGCGTGGCGACCTCGACGAGGTGCGTGGGGACCTCGACCTCGTGGCGGCCGCGCTCGAGCAGCAGCAGGCAGCGGCGCCCCCGATCGACGGTGCAGGCGTGCAGATGGTGCGCTTCGACACCAGCAACGAGTTCGATGGCGTGGACAACATGGGCGTGATGGTCGACGGCTTCGGCGGCCTCGTGCTACGCGGCGTGCCCGAGCCGCCCCCGGGGCACCAGTGGCAGGTCTGGATCGAGCACCGCAGCGGCGCCATCACCACGCCGGGGCCGATTGCGGATGTGCGCCCGGTGATCTTCGTGGACCTGGGCAACCTCGAGGCCACCGAGGCCACGGGGCTGAAGGTGACCCTCGAGCCGGTCGGCGAGCACGACGCGCCCTCCGACCACACCGTGCTCGAGGGCGAGATGGCCTGACGCATCGGCCGTCGCTCCCGCTGCGG
Source organism: Aquisalimonas sp. (assembly GCF_007120195.1). GTDB lineage: Bacteria > Pseudomonadota > Gammaproteobacteria > Nitrococcales > Aquisalimonadaceae > Aquisalimonas. Next base: position 6,385 of record NZ_SKOG01000158.1, on the reverse strand, counting down.
GGGCTCTCCCCGCCCGTCCGCCGGGGCGCGCGGCGGTCGCGTCTCAGGTGCCGGGGCCGATCGGCAGCCGCGCGCGCAGCTCCCATGGCGCCCCCGGCTGTCGGTCGCGCTCCATGACCCACGCCTCCCGCGCGTCGATCGTCCCGGCCGGCAGGTGCTGGAGGTCCGACGCGACGGTATCGAGGTCGGCGCCCAGGCGGGCCATCGCGACCGTCACGTGGGGGCGCAGCGGAAAGGCGCGTGGTGGCAGGCCGCCGATCGCCCCAGCAGCTGCCTGGGCCAGCCCGGTGAGGCCGGCAGCGTCTGCCGGCTCGTAGACGATGAGCGCGTCATCCCAGCGGGAAGGCCCCGAGAGCGGCGTCGCGGTCGCGGGCTGGTCCCTGAGGGCGCGGGCAAGCGATGCGAGCGTCTCGTGGGGGATGCCTTCCGGGCCTGTGTCGAAGGGGCCGGCGAGGGTGACGTGTGCCGGCATGCCGAGCCGCCCGGCCCAGGTGTGCTCGCGGCGGGCCTGCTCGGCCGCGGGCGTGAGATCGCCGGCGGGTACGATCACCACGGCGCGCCGTCCGGGCGCAGCAGCGGGTGTCGGCGAGCTCTCCATGCCCGTCATGTCGAACCGCCATGCCTGGTCGTTGATGGCCTCGCTGCGGGAGGCGCCGACACGGGTCGTGAACCCGGCCACGGACGGCCACCCCGGACGGGGGTAGGCAGCATGAGCACACGGTGTCACGCTGCAGGGGTGTGTTGGTAAACGACGGGGCATTCCTGGTGGGGGCTGTCCGTCAAGATGGTGGGAGAGTCGAATGGGACCCATGGGAGTAGGAGCACCAATGGCAGCGGCGCCGGGTGGCGGGCCTCCCGGGCCGCCGGCATTCGTGGCAGACATCGTGCCGCAGCAGGCGCGTGAGAACTCACCCGTGCTCGGCGCGCTCGCTGCCGGAGGCGGCGGCTCCGAGGAGGACTGTGACTGCGAGGCAGTCGAGCAGGCCGACAAGGGCTACGACCTGGTCGGTGGCGGCGGGCCGGACCTCAGCGGGCTTGCGGCCATGCTGGAGAGCATCGTCGCTGCGCTCAACGAGCTCGTCGGACATCTGTCATCGCTTGCCCCGGGTGCGCCCGAGGCCTGAGCTCGGGGGTGGCTGGCTCCGATCACCATGACCCGTCGCTGGCCCGGCCCTGCTATGCGCCAATGTCGTTGCGGCGGCGCATGAAGTCGTCGAAACGTGGAACCGTGAAGTCGATGTAGCCGAAGTCTTCCGTGGCGTAGACGAGGCCCTTGTCCAGCAGGCGTTGGCGGATCTTGGATACGCCGCCGGTCCCCTTGCCGAGCTTCCGTGCAACATCACCGGATCGGTACGGACCGGTTCCCAGTTCGGCCATTGCCTTCATGTATCGCCGTTCGGTCTCGGTGGCTCGCTGCAAGCGTACCTCGTAGATCGATCGGTCCAGCGCTTCGCGTGCTACCGGCATCGCATCCTCGATGGCGTCGAGGTCGATCGGCGATTGGCCGGCGAGGTTCCATGCGTGTTTTCCAAGTTGCTGGATGAAGAACGGGTAGCCACCCGTCCAGGTGATGGCGCGCTGCACCGCCTCGGGTGTATAGCTGACCTCGTGCTGGCGAGCCGGGCTGGCCAGTGCGGCCGCTGCATCATCGTGTGCCAGCGAATCCAGGGTGGGAAAGTCGAACAGGCGCTCGGCGTATGATCGAGCCTCTCCGGTCAGGCGTGGAATCTGCGGCAGGCCCGCCGCTGCAAGCGTGACGGGAAGGCTCTTCTGGGTGGCGCGATGCAGTGCGCTGATCAGGGCACGATACTCGAGTTCCGCAGCGAACTGCACGTCGTCGATCAGCAGCACAACGCCGCGCCCCTGTTCCTGAGCGGCCTTTCCGATCTGTACGAGCAGGTGCGCGAGGTCGGCGGAAACCTGTCCCTCGTCGCCGCCTCGCAGATCGACGGCCAACTCGAACCCTTCCGGGCTGGCGATGCGAATCGTCTTCAGGTGCGCGAGCGAATCGCGCAGGCGAGCCGCCACTCGGGATGTGAGCTTGAGTTGCGCGAGCGTTGATTCCGCGTCGCGCGCGACCTGAGCGATCAAGCTGCTCTCGGGCGTCAGCTCATGGTAGAAAGTGATGAAGCCTGCGCTCTCGGCGATGTCCTCGAATGCGTTGAGCAGCACGGTCTTGCCCACGCCACGCAGCCCGCGGATGATCATGCTCTGTTCGGTCAATCCGGCGCTCAGTCGCCCGATGAGCACCTCGAACTGGCGCAACTGCTTTCCTCGCCCGGCGAGCTCCGGGGGCTTGGATCCGGCGTTCGGCGTGTACGGGTTGGTGATCGGATCCACTGCTTCTCCCAACTTATACCCACTTATACCCAAAACAGCATAACCGGGTATACGGATGCATATCCGTCAACTGGCGACCCGCCAATCGAAGGAACCGGGAATGCCGCGTATCCACACGCGCGGCCGAGCGCATGCGACGCCGTTCGACTCGACGTCATGCGGATCCGCCCGGTGAGGACGAATCCCTGACCACGTGTCGGACTTCGACCGCTCGCCGGTCCCGCCAAAGCGCTCATCGAGACACTCCGCGCTCGTAGCGATCGCTGCGGCCACGACCGCCCCAGCCACGACCCCTGACGGACCCTCCCGGCTGCCGGTTTGCACGGTATCGTTCTTGCCAGGGGGTGGCAAACGACATGCAGGCACTTGGGCGACACTGCCCCAAGACGTCCTGAGCAGGCCTTTCGAAGGTAGCGGTGGCAGGACTCGAACCTGCGACACGCGGATTATGATTTCCACAATTGGTGGTACCTCAACGTACCCAATGTCGCATAAGCCCTGTAAAAGGGCGACATCGTGGTACCTGGTGTCGCGGGGGCGGTTGCTGGGGTATTTTCGCGACCGGGGGGCAAACCGGGGGGCTGGGCGCGGAATCTGGCCTGACTGCCAGTGGTTGCCGTATCGGGGCGTAGGTGAAGTCGCGATCGTGTCGGCTGCGATCTGAGGTTCCCGCTGGATGGCTGGGGTTGATTACCGGGGCCAGGGGTGCCAGCGGCCTTGGTGGAAGTATTGGTGGCAGTTGCGCAGTCGGTAGGGGCCGCCTACTCCGGGGCGTGGTCCATAGAGGCGGTTGCGGTTGCCGCCGCCGCAGTCGATGCGGGCGGGGCTGCGGGGACTGGTACGGAAGTGGTCGTTGCCGCGTCCGCCGCGCAGGAGTGTGCGGGGTCCGAAGCCTTCGAGGATGTTTCCACGGCCGCCGTTGGCGATGAGGATGCTGCCGTTGGCATAAGAGCCCAATTGGTCTCGCTGTGGCCCGCCAATGATCAGCGACCGGCCGGTGCGTCCTGAGTGTTCGATGTCGTTCCTGCCGCTGCCGCCGTAGAGCCGGTTGATGCCACCACGGGTCTTGATGGTTCGCACACCACGGGCGCGGTACACGATGTCATTTCCGGTACCGGTTGAGATGAAAGATCTGCCGCTGACGGGCCAGATGCGGTTGTTGCCGTTGCCTGTGCGAACGCTGTCATCGCCAGCACCGAGCCAGATGCGGTTGTTGCCACCACCTGCACGGATCTCATCGTTGGCAGGGCTACCGAGGATCGTGTCGTTGCCTCCGAAGGTCTGGATGTAGGCGCCAGTCCGTGGGCCTTGGCGGAAGGCTCTTAGGTGTCTCAGGTCGATGTGATTGTTGAGGCGTCGCTGCTCGGCAATAAGGGTCAGGTAACTGAGCAGTGATGGTGCGAAGGTGATGTTGATCCTGCCATCACCATTGAGATCCAGCCCATGCCCGACTCCGCGTACCCTCAGCGGCCCTTGCGGTGTGTAGGTCTCGATCGTGAGCGTCGCCCTCGGATTGTCCGACTCGACGTGGATTGGGATCCCTGATCGTGCGATGTCTTGGATCCGATGCAATTCGCCGCGGCCTCTGTGCGTCATTCGGATTACGAGCCGATCGACGGTGTCTGGCAGCGAGTCCGGGTAGCCCGGGGGGTGATCGCAGGTTAGGCATCCAGCGCCAATGCCCTGAGGATTCCCTCCCACCGACCAGTCGATAATCCCGCCCTTGTAAGGGTTTCCCACTGGTGTGAACGTGAGGGTGCCGGTTGCCTCATCGAACTGCCATTGTTCAGAGGCCTGTGCCGTGCCTGCGAAACCGAGGGTGAGAGCGGCCGCGATGTAGGTCATTATCGCTGCCGTGCGTCGGCTAGCTGGCCGCGCTGGTGAAGGTCGAGGTGCATACGCCATTGGGGTTCGTATCGGCAGGGCGGGGGTGGATCTTGAGTGCGGGTCGCGGATTCGGCGGTGGGCTGTGGAAAGCGGCCGGGCCTACTGTGGATTGTTCTAATTACTATCAAGGTCTTGTAGATGATTGCCGATAATAGGCTCATGTCCCGTTTTGAGCAGCTGCTTATGTTGGTGTTTTCTGTCTGGAGAGCCCCCTCCCATTTGGTCCATTGTGATTGTTCGTTTTCGGGATAATGTTCGACTGATGGGAGGTTGATGATGGCTCAGAAGCGGTATTCGCCGGAGCAGATCGTGATGAAGCTGCGGGAGGCTGATCGTCTGCGTGAGCAGGGTCTTACGGTGGAGGCGGTTGCCAGGCGGCTGCGGGTGACGAGCGTGACGCTGCGTCGGTGGCGGGAGCGGTATGGCGCGTTGCAGGCGGATGAGGCGGCTCGGTTGCGGGATCTGGAGCTCGAGAACGAGCGGTTGAAACGGATCGTGGTCGAGAAGGAGCTTGAGATCACTGTGTTGCGGGATGTCGCGAAGGGAAAATTTTGAGCCCGTCGCGGCGGCGGGCTGCGGTGCAGCATGTGCAGAAGCGGCATGGGTTGTCGCAGCGGCGGGCGTGCACGATTCTTGGGCAGCATCGAAGCACTCAACGGTATTTGCCCACGCGTCCTGAGCAGGATGCGGCTCTTGTTGCTGAGCTGCGTCGATTGTCCAGGCGGCACAAGGCGTGGGGGTACAAGATGGCTTACAAGCATCTCCGGCGCAAGGGCTGGAAGATCAACCGTAAACGGGTCGAGCGGGTCTGGCGGGAGGCGGGTTTGACTGCTCGGCATGTGAAGCGGCGTAGCGGCAAGAAAGCCAGTGGCAGTGCCGATAACGCGATCTGGAACCTGCCGGCCGAGCGTCCCAATCACGTGTGGGCGTGCGACTTCAAGACCGAGCGTTTGGCCAATGGCAGGCCCTACCGGATCCTGAATGTAATCGACGAGTACACGCGCCGTAGCCTTGGTCGGGTGGTCGCTCACTCGATCGGTGCCAGACGCGTGCAGCAAGAGCTCACCCGCCTGTTTCGCGCTCACGGCAGACCCGAGCTATTTCGTACCGACAATGGTCGGGAGTTCATCGCGGAATCGCTCGTGCAGTGGCTGAGCGATCGCGGAGTGACCGCGATCCCGGTAGAAAAGGCCAGCCCCCAGCAGAACGGCCTGGTGGAATCGTTTCACCGGACCATGGGTAGACAGCTTCTGGACTGGGAGCGATTCGAGACGCTCCTTGAGGCCAAGGCCGTAATCGATGACTGGGCGACCAACTACAACAGCGGGCACTACCACCAGGCGCTCGGGGACCTCACCCCCAACGAGTTCCATCAAGCGTGCCTTACCGCCCTGCGGGAAGGCCACCCGCTACCGTTACCACAGACACGCACACGGACGCCCAAACCAAAGACTGCCAGAATGGATGTCCACAAGTGACGACATCGAACACTCAGACTGGACCAAAAGATGGTGGCCGCCCATGAAGAATGTCGCCACACTCACCAGAAGAGCCCAGCTACGAGCACAGATTGAATACGCCAATCATCACGGTATGCGGTACCACCTCTTCGTAAGATCCAATACAGTCATAAGCCCTAGGCTCATGCAGTATTTGCGGCAACATAATGTGACAGTTCGCAGGGTGCTGAATGCGAATGGCTCAGGATTCTAGCTAGGAGACTTGAATGTGAGCCTGTACAAGGGTCTTAGCATACTTGAGTTTGCGCCAACAGATGATGGGCGCGCATACGTCATGGAGGTTCCAGTCGGCAAGTGGTGGATCTGGGTAGCACGGGTCGGGCCAGCTTTCTGTAGGCAGTTCGGTATGCACGGTTCAGGGCTAATGATCGAACATGGCGTGACTGTCGATGGCATTCCACTGTATGACTTGCTCGGAAATCCGATTGACGATCCTTCTGGGGCTGGTGATTGTCATGTGGCAGGCGCGGTGAGCTACGACATGTGGGAATCCGTTATGTTCGGTACCCCGATCATCGATGATTCCACGGAACCGCGATCCCCTGATACCGTTTCACCGGTTCGGAGGCTCTCTGAGGTGATCGATGAGATGACTGAAGAAATTCCGCGGGTATCCGAGTCGGAAGAGAAGTTCGTTG
>NZ_SKOG01000151.1 GCF_007120195.1 Aquisalimonas sp. | reverse complement strand
CCCCTGGCGGCGTTGCGCCTCCTCGCCGTAGTCCCCGCTACGCCTCGTCGGCGCGCCTTGCCAGGAACCGTCAGGATCCACGCCAATTTTCGCAACGTATTTACGGGACAGGACACTAGCATACGCAAGCATGCAATCATGCAAGCGGGAGGTCCAGATGAGCGAAGAATTACTGGAGTGCGTCGAGGCCGGCGCCGGTGCCCAGCCATCGGCAAGCGTCATCTGGCTGCACGGTTTGGGTGCCGACGGCCATGACTTCGAGCCCATCGTTCCGGAATTGCGGCTCCCGGCTCGGCTGCCCGTGCGTTTCGTCTTCCCCCATGCCCCGGTCCGCCCCGTCACGCTCAACGGCGGCATGGCGATGCGCGCCTGGTACGACATCATCGCCCTAGGGGGCAATGCGCAACAGGACGCGGCGGGCATCCGCGAGTCCGAGCGCCAGGTGCGCGCCCTGCTCCAGCGTGAGAACGAACGCGGCATCGCCACGAACCGCATCGTGCTGGCCGGGTTCTCCCAGGGGGGAGCCATCGCACTGCATACGGGAGTGCGCTACCCGGAGCGGCTGGCCGGCATCATGGGGTTGTCCACCTACCTGCCGTTGACCGATACAGTGGACAACGAGCGCAGCAGCGCGAATGCGAACACCCACATCTTCATGGCCCACGGCACCCACGATCCAGTGCTCCCCATCCAGATGGGCCAGAACTCCCATCGGTTGCTGGAACAGCTGGGATATGACATCGAGTGGCATGACTATGCCATGCAGCACCAGGTGTGTCTCGAGGAGATACAGGCAATCAGCGCATGGCTGCAGCGGGTGTTGGGTTAGCAAGGCAACACCGCGCTAGTGTCCTGCAACTGGGGTTACACGACACTAGTGTCCTGTCCCGCAAATAGCGTTACGATTGTCGCGGCCCTGACGGCCCCTGGCGGCGTTGCGCCTCCTCGCCGTCGTCCCCGCTACGCCTCCTCGGCGCGCCTTGCCAGGAACCGTCAGGATCCACGCCAATTTTCGCAACGTATTTACGGGACAGGACACTAGGCGAGTGAGTCGAGCCGCTCCCTGGCCTTTGCGACCTGCGCCCGGACCTGCTGCGGCGCCGTGCCGCCCAGGTGGTCCCGGGCGGCCAACGAGCCCTCCAGGGTGAGGACCTCGTAGACGTCCTCGCCGATGGCGTCGGAGAAACCCTGCAGGGTCGCTAGGTCCATATCCGCCAGGTCCATGCCGATGTCCACGCCGTGGCGTACCGCTGCCCCGACGATGGCGTGGGCGTCGCGAAAGGGCACGTCCTTGCGCACCAGGTAGTCAGCCAGATCCGTGGCAGTGGCGAAGCCCTTTTTCGCCGCGCCATACATGTTCTCCCGCTTGAGGCCCATGGCCGGCACCATATCGGCGAAGGCGCGCAGTGACGCCTGCACGGTGTCCACCGTGTCGAACAGTGGCTCCTTGTCCTCCTGATTGTCGCGGTTATAGGCCAGGGGCTGGGATTTCATCAGCGTCAAAAGCGCCATGAGATGCCCGTTTACCCGCGCCGTCTTGCCGCGCACGAGCTCCGCCACATCCGGGTTTTTCTTCTGCGGCATGATGCTCGAGCCCGTGCAGAAGCGGTCGGGCAGGTCGATGAAGTCGAACATCGGTGAGGTCCAAAGGATCATTTCCTCCGCCATTCGGGATGTGTGGGTCAGAAGAATGGCGGCCGCCGCGGTGAACTCGATGGCGAAGTCGCGATCGGAGACCGCGTCCAGGGAGTTGTTGCTCGGGCGGTCGAAGCCCAGCTCGGCGCAGGTCATGGACCGGTCGATGGGGTAGCTGGTGCCGGCCAGGGCGGCGGCGCCAAGAGGCATCACGTTGACGCGGCGTTGACAGTCTTCCATGCGCTCTTGATCGCGTACGAGCATCTCGTACCAGGCGAGCATGTGATGGCCAAAGCTCAGCGGTTGGGCCACCTGGAGATGGGTGAACCCGGGCATGATGGTCTGTGCCTCGCGTTCTGCCAACTCCACCAGGCCGCGCTGAAACCGCATGAGTTCCGCGGCAATGGTCGCGATGGCTTCGCGCAGGTACAGACGGATGTCCGTGGCGATTTGATCGTTGCGCGAGCGGCCTGTGTGCAGCTTCTTGCCCGCCTCGCCAATGCGCTCCGTGAGGCGCTTCTCGATGTTCATGTGCACATCTTCCAGCGCCGGCGACCAGTGGAATTTCCCGGCATCGATCTCCGATTCGATCTCCGTTAGCCCCTGGAGAATGCTGTCGCGCTCGGCGTCGTTCAGCACCCCGGCGGCGGCCAGCATGCGCGCGTGGGCCATGGAGCCACGGATGTCCTGGCGATAGAGCCGGCGGTCGAAATGCGCCGATGCCGTGAAGGCCTCCACGAACGCGTCTGTGGCCTCGGTGAAGCGCCCGCTCCACAGTGGCTGGGTTGTATCCTTGTCGGTCATGGCTCGCTTCTTCATCGCATGATTCGCGCGGAGTATATCAGCGCTTGACAACAACGGCTTGCCGTCCGCTGGTTGCCCCACCACACTGGAGAGGATCGGAACACGGCCATCGGGCGAGCGCCGCCCGGCCCGGGAAGGCAATGAATACCGCCAATCACCAGAACACGGGGTTTTTGCCCGATTTCTGCAACCTGCGCACCATCTTCGCCGTGGTGGTTATCGCCGAGTTGCTGGTCTTCGTGCTGGTCCTGGCGCAACCCGCGGATATCGACCCGTGGCAGGCCCTAAGCCTCTATTCGCTGTATGTGCAATGGATTGCCCTCGGTTGCACTGTGCTGCTGTGCCTGGCGCGCAACTGGCTGGCGCGTCTGCGCCCGTTGGTCGCGGCGCTACTCGCCTGGCTCCTTGTCATGGTGGTGACGGGCCTCGTGGCGCAGCTTGCGTGGATCGTGGTCGCCATGGAGGGCCAGAGCAGCCAGAGCGGCTTCATATTGCGCAGCATGGGCCTCGCCGCAGTAGTCACGACCGTCGCCCTGCGCTACCTGTACCTGCAGCAGGACTGGCGGCGCCGCGTGGAGGCCGCCTCGGCGTCACGGGTGCAGGCATTGCAGGCGCGCATCCGCCCGCATTTTCTGTTCAACACTCTGAACACCATTGCCGCGATAATCCGTTCGCGCCCGCAGCAGGCCGAGACCGCTGTGGAGAACCTGGCCGAACTCTTCCGCGCCAGCCTGGAGTCCGGCGAGACCCTGACCACCGTGGGGGAGGAACTGCGCGTCGCCCGTGGCTATCTCAACATGGAACAGCTGCGCCTGGGGGATCGCCTGCAGGTGGAGTGGCGCATTGACGGCGTGCCGGAGGACGGGCTGCTCCCGCCCTTAACTTTGCAGCCACTGCTGGAGAATGCCGTCTATCATGGAATCGAGCCGTGTCCCGAGGGCGGGCGTGTCGTCATTCGGGGACGACTGCAATCCGGGCGTCTCGAGGTCTGCGTTGACAATCCCGTTCCGGTCGCCGGGAAGTCCGGGCGCGACGGCCTTGGGATGGCCCAGAAGAACGTCCGCGACCGTCTGGGGTTCGCTTACGGTGAGCGGGGCCGTCTCTCGACCCGGCAGACGGACGATTGCTACACCGTCTGCCTGTCCGTGCCCTATGAGCCGCCGCCTGCAGGTCCGGGGCGGACGCAACGGGAGGGCGTGCATGCGCATTCTGATCGTGGATGATGAAGCCCCGGCACGGGAACGACTCGCCCAGCATGTCTCGGACCTTGGAGGTCACGAGGTGGTCGGATTTGCCGGCAATGGCGACGAGGCGATCCGCCTGGCGCAGATGCACGAGCCCGACCTGGTGCTCATGGACATCCGCATGCCGGGGACAGACGGCGTGACAGCGGCCCGCGCGCTGGCCAATGCGCCGGCGCCGCCGGCCGTGGTGTTTGTCACCGCGTACGGAGAGCACGCTCTCGCCGCCTTTGATGCCCAGGCGGTTGACTATCTGGTGAAACCGGTGCGACGGGAGCGCCTGGAACTGGCGCTGCGCCGTGCGCGCCGGATCACCCGGCCCCAGCTCGAGACCCTCAGTGCAGAGGTTCCAGCCGTGGATGGCCCGCGCCAGCATATTCTCTGCCGACGCCGCGGCGCCATGGAGCTGATCCCCGTCGCCGATGTGCATTGCTTTTACGCCGATAATAAGTACGTTACCGTCTGTCATGGCGCCGGTGAGGACTTGATCGAGGAGTCTTTGCGGCAGCTGGAACACGAATTTGGCGAGCGATTCGTGCGTGTGCACCGTAATGCCCTGGTGGCCCGCGATCGCCTCGGGCGTCTGGAGAGGGGAGGCGGTGGGCGTTACTATGTCGTGCTGCGCGGAATGGAAGTCACCCTGGAGGTGAGCCGAAGGCACGTCGCGCGGGTGAGGGGGTTGTTGGCGGAGCTCGGGGACAGGGGATGACACGGGTTCGGCACCGCGTCCCGACTCGTGGCATCCTATGCAGCTCCACCGTCCCCACAACAACGAGGCCCCAGGATGCCCGGTGAAATCCTCCGTATCGCCACCCGCAAGTCGCCGCTGGCCGTCTGGCAGGCCGAACACGTGGCCGGGCAGCTACGCGCTGCCCATCCCGGCCTGCGGGTTGAGCTGGTGAGGATGAGTACCCGCGGGGACCGGATAACGGACGCGCCGCTTTCACGCATCGGCGGCAAAGGGTTGTTTCTCAAGGAACTGGAGCAAGGGCTGCTGGATGGGCGGGCCGATATCGCCGTGCACTCCATGAAGGACGTGCCCGCAGCCATGACGCCGGATCTGCATCTGCCCGTGATCCCGGCTCGCGGTGACCCCCGCGACGCGTTTCTCTCTGTGCGTCATGCGAGCCTGTGGGACATCCCCGAAGGCGGCATGATCGGCACCGCCAGCCTGCGGCGTCAGTGTCAGATCCGGGCCGCGCGCCCCGATGTTCGGGTCGCAACGCTGCGCGGCAGCGTTAACACGCGCCTGGCCAAGCTCGACGAGGGGCAGTTCGACGCCATAATCCTGGCCGCCTCTGGGCTGCAACGCCTGCAGATGGACGCCCGGATCACCCGCCTCCTGCCGCCGGAGGAGAGCCTGCCGGCTGTGGGTCAGGGGGCACTGGGGATCCAGTGTCGGGTGGGGGACACGGCGGCGGAGGCGTTGATTGCACCCCTCGACGATGCCCGCAGCCACACGCGCGTTGCCGCAGAGCGGGCCGTAAACCGTGAGCTCGAGGGGAGTTGCCAGGTCCCCATCGGCGCCTATGCGGAGCTCCACGGCGACCAGCTGCGCTTGCGCGCGCTGGTGGGCTCACCGGATGGCCGGGAGGTGGTGCGCGGCGAGACCAACGGTGCGGCGAAGGATGCGGAGGCGTTGGGAACGCGCCTCGGCCATGAGCTTCTGGAGCGCGGTGGGAGGGAGATTCTGGTACGGCTGATCGCCGAAGCCCAGGGCATCGCGCAGTGATGGCCGCTGGGGCGCCTCTGTCGGGAACGGGCGTGCTGGTCACGCGGCCGGTCCATCAGGCCGCGCCACTGTGTGAGGCGCTGGAGTGCCAGGGGGCCGCGGTGACGCGGTTTCCGGTGATCGCGATCCGGCCACCCCTGGACGAGCAGGCCCTGGACCGGGGCGTGAAGCGCCTTCATGGCGCCGATGTGGCGATCTTCGTTAGCCCCAACGCAGTGGAGGCGTTGCTGGATCGCCTGGCGCAGCGCGGTATTCCCTGGCCCGAGGAGGTGCGCGTGGCCGCTGTTGGCCGCGGCACGCAGCGGGCGTTGGAGCAGCGTGGCGTGGGCGTGGATACCGTGCCGGACAGCGGTTTCGACAGCGAATCGCTGCTCTCCCAGCCCGCGCTCCAACACGTTTGCGGTCAGCACGCTATGCTGGTGCGAGGGGATGGCGGCCGGGATGTGCTCCGGGCGACGCTGGAGCACCGCGGCGCGACCGTGGAGATACTCGCCGCCTACCGACGCGCCTTGCCGGAGCTGGACCCGGACATTCTGGATGAGGCCTGGGCAAACGGCAGGTTGGACGTGGCCGTAATAACCAGCGCTACGGCCCTGGAGCACCTGATGCGACTGGTCGGGCCGACCCGGCAGGACCGGCTTCTGGCGACCGGCCTTGTAGTCATCAGTGAGCGTGTGGCGGAACAGGCCTCGGGACTGGGCTTCCACAATGGTATTGTAATAGCTGCCGGCCCGAGTACTGAGGCACTCACGGACGGGGTCGTGCGCTGGGTGGCAAGCAACCGGAGACAGGATAATCCATGAACGATGCTTCGACACGTAACGGCAAGCGCGACCCCTCGACCGCTGACCCCCCGGAGAATCAACAGACCGGAGCCGGCGGCGAGGCGGTGAACCAGCCTGCGAAAAAGCAGCAGGCGGCGTCTGGCGGCTCCGGCACACGACCGCCCGACCGTGGCTCCGGTAAAGGCGCGGGGGGCAAGGGGCGTGGTTCTGTCGCACTGGCAGTGATTGCGCTCCTGCTGGCCCTTCTCGTCGCGGCCGCCGCGGCCGCCGGCGGCTGGTGGTTGTGGGAACGCCTTCAGCTGCTGGAGGCGGCCCACGGTGACCTGGAGGAGGTCCGCGATGACTATGCCCGCCAAGCGGAGCTGGCAGAGCTGCGCGATGGCCTCCAGAGCCGCGACGAACGCCTGACCGGACGGGTCGATAATCTCGCCCAGGAGCACAGTGCGCATGTGCAAAGTCTGGCCCGGGTCGAAGAAACAGTGGCTACCGTGCGGAACTTTTACAACCGCGCCTCCGATCGCATGGACCGCATCGAGGAGCTTGCCGCGGCCCACCGGGACGAGTGGATCCTGGCCGAGGCCGGCTATCTTTTCGGCGTTGCCCGTTACCGCACACGCTTCCACGGTGATGTGGACGGCGCCTTGCAGGCACTTAAGGAGGCCGATCGCCTGCTCGAGGAATTGGGTGCCGAGACCGTGGAAGAGCGTCAGGATGTGGCGGATGCCATCAATGCGCTCCTGGATGTGCGCAAGCCGGATCGGGCGGCCATGGCCGGCGAACTCAGGACGCTGGTACAGGGCGTCGATGAGTGGTCGCTGAAGGAGGTGGAGCGCCGGGTCCCGCCCGCCGAAATGCCGCGCCAGCGGGATGCCGAGCTGGACACCCTGGCGGGCTGGCGCGACGCCGGGCTGCGTGCCTGGGGACAGTTCCGGGACGCCATCGGCTCTCTCGTGGTGGTGCGCCGCGACGATGCCCCGCCGAGGTTGATGGCACCGGAGGAAAGTCACTACCTGCGTGAGAACTTGCGGCTTCAGCTGCTGACCGCGCGCCTGGCACTGCTCGATGGGGACGCTGATGTATTCCGGGACAGCCTCGCCGAGGTCGATGCCTGGATGGAACATTACTTCGACAGCGAGGACGCGGACGTCAGCGCAGCCCGCGACACTGTCAACCGCTTGCGCGAGCAGCAGGTGCGGGCGGAAATGCCGGATCTGGGCGAGATACTGCCGGATCGACAGGCGCCGGGTCGGGACGTCAGGGAGGACGGTGAATGAAACGCCTCTTCTTGCTTTTGCTGGTGCTGTTCGCCAGCGCCCTGGTCGCCCTCTGGTTTCACGAGCAGTCAGGGTACGTGCTGATCTCCGTCGGTGCACTGACCATGGAGACCAGCCTATTCCTCGCCATCGGGGCGTTATTTGCCGCTTTCCTGGCGCTGCTGCTGTTGCTGGGCACGCTGCGTCGGGTCGGTGGTATGCCCCGCGGCGTCCGGAATTGGGTGGCCGTTCGCCGGATCGGGCGCTCGCGCGACCGCCTGGTCCGGGGGCTGGCGCGTCTTGCTGAGGGTGACTATCAGCAAGCCGAGCGTTCGCTGATCCGGGCCGTGGACGACAGCGAGACGCCGGTGCTGCATTACCTCAGTGCTGCCTGGGCGGCCCATCGGGTCGGTGCCGGCGGACGTCGGGATAGTTATCTGGCCCTGGCCGACAAGGCCGACCCGAATGCCAGGCTGGCTATCGGCCTGTTGCAGGCCCAGCTCTACCTGGAAGACGAACAGTGGGAGACGGCGTTTGCGACGCTTAACTTGTTGCAGGAGCGCTATCCCCGTCATCCGCGCGTCCTCCACATGCTGGCGCGGGCCTGTGAGGTGTTGGGTGAATGGGAGCGGCTGCTGGATCTGACACCGCGCCTGCGGCGCCACACGAGCATGGATTCCGCGCGCCTGTCGGCGCTGCAACAGGCTGCCGCCACCGGCGTGCTCGAGCAGGCGGCGCGGCAGAGTCGCGACGCGCTGGACCGTGCCTGGGACCGCTTTCCCAAGGCCCTGCAGGAAGACCCGGTGGTGCTCCTGGCGTATGTGGACGGCATTCTGGCGTTCTCGCCGGGCAGTGAAAAGGTGGAAAAGCGCCTGCGCCTGGCCCTTCGCAAACAGTGGGACAGCCGGTACGTCGACCGTTATGGTCGCCTGCAGATGGATGACCCCGAGCGGCCCTTCAATGTGGCCGAGGCCTGGTTGCGGGAGCATCCGGAGGATCCCAGCCTATTGTTGGCTGTCGGCCGGCTGGCGATTCGCAGCCGCCTGTGGGGGCGTGCCCGCTCCTATCTCGAAGCCTGTGTGGCCAGGCAACCCAGCGCCGAGGCCTGCTATCTACTCGCGGATCTACTCGAGCACCTGGGTGAGCGCGATGCGGCCCGGCGCGCGTATCGCCGTGCGGCGGAGCAGGCGGGCGGCTTCCGCCCCATGCCGGAACTCGAGCACGTGCGCCAAGCCCAGGCACTTGTCGCCGCACAGTCCTGATTGGGCCGTGGCGTGCACGCATGCTGGGCTCGTGCGCCCTCGGCGCGGTTTGTTTAACGGTGCATTACGCTGGCGCTAATGTCTACGCCCTTCGATCGGCCGCGGCGCCATGGCATGGCTGCTCATCGTAGGGTGGATGAGGCGAAGCCGTAATCCACCGTCACTGACACAGCGCCGCAGGCGCGCAAACCAAGCTGCGCCTGTGCGCCTGCGGCGCGGATTGTTTGACGGTGCCTTACGCTGGCGCTAATGCTACGCCCTTCGATCGGTGCCGATCCACTTGGCCGGACGCGACGCGTGCGTGCTGGCGGATGGGCCGTACCCTGGCTCGCCGGCCGGTGGCCTGTCAGGACAGGGTAAGGACGGACGACCCGCTCGTCTGGCGTCCCTCCATCGCCCGATGGGCTTCTGCAGCCTGCTGCAACGGGAAACGGTGGTTTACCACGATGCTGACCACGTCTTTCCGGACCAGGTCGAACAGCTCTGCGGAGGCGGTCTCCAGTTCCTCCCGGGCGGCCACATAATGGAATAATGTCGGGCGCGTGAGAAACAGAGAGCCCTTGGCCGCGAGCTGCCCCACGTTGAAGGGCTCCACCGGGCCGGACGACTGTCCGAAGACCACCAGCAGCCCCCGTGGACGCAGGCAGTCCAGGGATCGCAGAAATGTGGACTGACCGACCGAATCGTAGACCACCGGCACACCCGCGCCGCCGGTAATGTCCCGCACCCGCTCGACGAAGTCCTCGGTCGCGTAGTTCACGGGGTGGTCGCATCCGTGCGCCCGTGCCAGTTCGGCTTTTTGTTCGCTCCCCACTGTGCCAATGACCGTTGCCCCCAGGTGCTTGGCCCACTGGCAGGCGATCAGCCCCACTCCACCGGCGGCCGCCTGAATCAAAATGGTATCCCCCGGCCGGACGGCATAGGTTCGGCGCAGCAGGTACCAAGCCGTCATGCCCTTGAGCATCATGGCGGCGGCGGTCTCGTCACTGATGCCTTCAGGGATCTTGACCAGTCGATCGGCCGCGATGATGCGCCGCTCTCCATAGGCGCCTGGCGGCCCGGCAGCGTAAGCCACCCGGTCGCCGGAGGCGACGTGCTCAACGCCTTCACCCACGGCTTCCACCACCCCGGCGGCCTCCATGCCCGGTGTAAAGGGAAGTTGGGGTGGTGGGTAGAGCCCGGTGCGGAAATAGACATCAATGAAGTTCAGGCCCACTACCGTGTGACGGACTAGGGCCTCGCCCGCGCCGGGCTCGCCGACGTCGACCGACTCCCAGTGCATCTGATCCGGGCCGCCGGTCTGGTGAACAACGATTGCCTTGGACATTGGACCTCGCTCCATCAATGATTGACCGGCCGGCTAGTCGGACGGCCGGTGGCCAAGCCAACCACTACGCGCTCGCCGCATCTCTGACGACCGGCTTCATCATGGTGCACTCTACGGCGGTCAGCGCCGTCATGTTGATGATGCCGCGTACGGTCACGGATGGCGTAAGGACGTGCGCCGGCCGCTTTGCACCCAGCAGAATCGGGCCCACGGACACGCCCCCACTCGTGGCCTTCAACAGGTTGAACGAGATGTTCGCGGCATCAAGCGTGGGCATGATCAGCAGGTTGGCGGTGCCGCTGAGCCGCGCGTTGGGGAAAATGCGCTGTCGGATCTTCTCGGAGATTGCGGCATCGCCGTGCATTTCGCCCTCGACTTCCAGGTTCGCGTCCCGCGACTGGATGATTTCCAGCGTTTCGCGCATCTTTGTTGCGGACTCCGCCGCGGAGGAGCCGAAGCTCGAGTGTGACAGCAAGGCGATCTTCGGTGCGATCCCGAACCGGCGCACCTCGTCGGCCGCGAGAATCGTCATCTCCGCAAGCTGATGGGGGGTTGGGTCCTGATTCACGTAGGTATCGCAGAGAAAAAACGTGCCCTTGGGAAGGATCAGCGCGTTCATGGCGCCCAGGGTTTGCACGCCGGGGCGGCGCCCGATCACGGCATCGATGTACCCGAGGTGGCGGTGGTAACGACCGTCGATTCCGCAGATCATGCCATCCGCCTCTCCCCGGCGCACCATCAGCGCGGCGATCGCCGTGTTGCGTGTGCGCACAACGGTGCGCGCCTGATCCGGCGTGATGCCCTTGCGCTGCATGATGGAGTGGTACAGCGTCCAGTACTCACGATAGCGCGGATCGTCTTCCGGGTCGGCCAGTTCGAAATCCTCGCCCATGCGCAGCCGTAGCCCCAGGCGTTTAATGCGCATCTCCACCACCTTGGGGCGACCGATGAGAATGGGCTTGGCCAGCCCGTCGTCCACCACCACCTGCACAGCCCGCAGCACACGCTCCTGCTCGCCCTCGGCGTAGACGACGCGCTGGATTTCCTCGCGGGCACGCTCGAACAGCGGTCGCATCACCAGCCCGGACTGGAACACGAACTGGTTCAGGCGCAGCTTGTACGCCTGCATGTCGTCGATCGGTCGCGCGGCGACACCGCTGTCCATGGCCGCCTTGGCGACGGCCGGTGCCACGCGGGAAATCAGGCGCGGGTCAAAAGGTTTGGGGAT
This sequence comes from Aquisalimonas sp., assembly GCF_007120195.1. Classification (GTDB taxonomy): domain Bacteria; phylum Pseudomonadota; class Gammaproteobacteria; order Nitrococcales; family Aquisalimonadaceae; genus Aquisalimonas. The sequence goes on along the minus strand of NZ_SKOG01000151.1, from coordinate 10,186 downwards.
GAGGTACTCCGGGCCGAAGCGCAGCGGCTTGCCCCCGTAGGCCGCCACCACCACATCCGAGGACTCCTCCATGGCCAGATCAGCAATGGCCTCCACGCAGGCCAGCTTCATGGCCTCGTTGATGGTGGTCGCCCCCACATCCAGGGCGCCGCGGAAGATAAACGGAAAGCACAGGACGTTGTTGACCTGGTTGGGGTAGTCCGAGCGGCCGGTGGCAATGATGCAGTCCGGGCGCGCCTCCTGGGCTTCCTCCGGCAAAATCTCGGGGATGGGGTTTGCCATGGCGAACACGAGTGGATCGCGTGCCATCTTCGCGACCATGTCGCGGTTCATGGCGCCCGGCCCGGAGAGCCCGAGGAAGATGTCCGCGCCGTCAATGGCATCGCCCAGGGTGCGCTGGTCGGTTTCCCGGGCGAAACTCGCCTTGCGTTTGTCCAGATTGTCACGGCCGGTGTGCACCACGCCGCGGGAGTCAAGGATTGTGATGTGCTCGCGCTTCATGCCGAGGCTGACCAGCAGCTCCAGACAGGCGATGGCGGCCGCGCCCGCCCCGGAGCACACCACTGTGACGTCCTCGATGTTTTTCTTGACAATGCGTAAGCCGTTGCGCACGGCGGCAGCCGTGATGATGGCCGTGCCATGCTGGTCATCGTGGAAGACCGGAATGTTCATGCGCTCCTTGAGCTGCTCCTCGATCTCGAAGCACTCGGGCGCCTTGATGTCCTCCAGGTTGATGCCGCCGAATGTGGGCTCGAGGCTGGCGACGATGTCCACGAAGCGCTGCGGATCGCGCTCCTCGATCTCGATATCGAAGACATCGATGCCGGAGAACTTCTTGAACAGGCACCCTTTGCCTTCCATAACCGGCTTCGATGCAAGCGGCCCGATTGCCCCCAGGCCGAGCACCGCGGTGCCGTTCGTGACCACCGCGACTAGGTTGCCCTTGGCCGTGACGTTCGCGGCTTCCTTTTCATCCTCGACAATCAGATCGCAGGCGGCTGCGACCCCTGGAGAATAGGCAAGCGCCAGGTCACGCTGGTTGGCGAGCGGTTTGGTGGGGACAACCTCAATCTTCCCGGGGGTGGGAACTCGATGATACTCCAGGGCGCTCTCGCGAAAATCTTCAGACATTCCCGTATACTCCCGCAACAGTGGATGATGATCTCAATGCACCAGGGCCTTCAGAGACCGGCGGGCCTCAACAAGAAGTGCCCCATCATAAGCCGGGGTGCTCGGGGTAGCCACCGGACACCCGTCATCGGCGCTGTATTCGGTTGCCGCCCAAGCCCTGCTAGGCGGCCGGCATGCACGAACGCCCTCAAGCAGCCTGCAGAAACACCCGCACGCGCTCGAGGAACGCCTGCGGCTGCTCCGCGTGCAGCCAGTGGCCGGCACCCGGTAGCGCCTCGATGACCGCCTTGGGGAACAGCGCCTGGATCGTACCGTGAGCGGATTCGGGGACGTACTCCGAGTGTTCGCCGTGCAGAAACAGCGTCGGGCCCCGGTAACAGCCTGAAAGCTCCGGGAAGCCGGCGATGACCGGAAGGTTGGCCTCCAGCGCTTCGAGGGGAATGCGCCAGGCGAAGCCGCCATCCCGGGCTTCGAGGTTGGTGAGCAGGAACTGCCGCAGCCCCGCCTCCGGGATGTCCTCGGCCAGGGCATCGCTTGCAGCGGTTCGCGAGCCGAGACGCTGAGGCTCGATGCGCTGCAGCGCGCGTAACAATCGACCGTGGCCGTGATCGCCGTAGGCAATAGGCGCAATATCGCCGATGAGCAAGCGCTGCACGTCGTCGGGGTGACCCAGCGCCAGTGTCATGGCGACTTTGCCGCCCATGCTGTGGCCGATCACGGTGGCCGGCGGGATGCCGTAATGATCCTGCGTCTCGGCGACGGCTCGTGCCATGTCAGGGTAGTCCATGGTGGCCCAGTGCGGCGATTGCCCGTGGTTCGGCAGGTCCATGACCACGACCTGATGGTCGGCGGCGAGGTCGCGGGCGATCCGGTTCCAATTCGTCCCGGACCCGAACAGGCCGTGGAGGATGACGATCGGAGGGCCGCTGCCCTGGATGCGTGTATGCAGTACACCCTCGCTCATGACTGGTGGGTCTCCTGCGCGTGCCGCCGTCCGGAGAGGACGGCAACGTTCTTGAGGTCCTGTATGGTCACGGTCAGCATGGGCAGGTCAGGCTCGCCGCCGCTGCGGATGTCGGCCATGGTCTGGCGCAGGCGCGCCACCGGGCCTGACATCGCCGTCTCCCAGCTCGCCACCTGTGCCTCCGGGGGCAACTGCGGGTCGTCGTCCCTCAGCACGCTAGTGGCTAACAGGCGCAGGTACAGCGTGAAGTCATCCTCCAAGCCCGCGCGGCAACGCTCTTCCCAGGGACTGCCCGCCGTCAGTCCGCGCACGGCCCCGTCCAGCCAGCGCAGCTCCAGCGCTCGGGCGAGCTGGAAGTAGATCGCCGCGGCACGCTCCGGCGTGCTGCCCGTGTCTTCGGCGATTTGCGAGATATCCAGCGCGGCGCCCAGGGTAGGAAGCCGGGCGATGCGGCGTGCGAGATCATCCGGGACGGATTGCCCGGTCAGCTCCGCGGTGCGCTCCTCCAAGGCCTGCTGGTCCGGCGCCGGCAGGACCGTGTCAAGCGTCTCTCCCAGGGACTGAATGATGCCCGCGAGCCGGTCACTTGCTTCCGGGCTGGAGAGGCTGTCCGGCAGGTGATGGAGTAGCCACAAGGCCGTGCGTTCGGCAAGCGCAAGGATCTCCTGGCGAAAGTCCTGCTGCAGCGCCGCGGAGATGCGATTATCCTGGGCATCCAGTGCATTCCACAGCCGCTCCAGGTCGTAGATGTGGCGGGCGGCGAAGTAGGCCCGGGCCACATCGCCGGCAGGAACGCCTGTCATGTCCGCCAGCCGGAACAGAAAACCAGCCCCCATACGGTTCAGCATGTCGTTGGTGACCTGGGTGGCAATGATTTCCCGCCGCAGCCGGTGATCGGGCATGTAGTCTCGGTGCTTTTTCTGCAGCGCGGTGGGAAAGTAGCGCACCAGCACATCCTGCAGGCTGCGGTCATCCACCAGGTCGCTGCCGACCAGGGCGCGGAAGCCGGCTAGCTTCGCATAGGCCAGCAGTACCGCCAGCTCCGGGCGCATCAGCCCTTCACCGGCGTGGGAACGCTCGTCGATCTCCAGGTCGTCCGGCAAGCCTTCCAGGTGACGGTCCAGCTCGCCCGCCTGCTCCAGGGCGCGGATCTGTCGCGCGTGCTCGCCCAGCAGCTCCGCGGCGCGGAATTCCATGGTGCTGAGCGACTCGGTCTGGCGGTAGTTGTCCTCGAGCACCAGCTGCGCGACGTCGTCGGACATCTCCGCCAGCAGGCGGCTGCGCTGCTTCTCAGTCAGGTCGCCCCGCTCCACCTCCTCATTGAGCAGGATCTTGATGTTGACCTCGTGGTCCGAACAGCTCACACCACCGGCATTGTCGATGGCATCGCTGTTGATGCGCCCGCCGGCGCGGGCATACTCAATACGCCCGAGCTGGGTCACGCCGAGATTTCCCCCTTCGCCGACCACGCGGCAGCGCAGCTCGCTGGCGTTGACGCGAACCGGGTCATTCGCGCGATCACCGACATCCAGATGGGTCTCGGTGGAGGCCTTGATGTAGGTGCCGATACCACCGTTCCAGAACAGGTCCACCGGTGCCTTGAGGATGCCCTTGATGAGTTCGTTGGGGGGCAGTGGACGCGGCTCGATGCCCAGCACTTCGCACGCCTCCGGGCCCAGCTCAATGGCTTTCGCGGTACGCGGGTAGATGCCTCCGCCCTTTGAGAGCAGCTTGCGGTTGTAGTCGTCCCAGCTCGAGCGCGGCTTGTTGAACAGGCGCTGGCGTTCGGTATAGCTGCTCGCCGGATCCGGTGACGGGTCGATGAAGATATGGCGATGGTCGAAGGCGGCGACCACGCAGGTCTGCTCCGACAACAGCATGCCATTACCGAATACGTCCCCTGACATGTCGCCCACGCCGGCCACGGTGAACGGCTCGCTCTGGATGTCTCGGCCCATCTCGCGGAAGTGGCGCATGACCGCCACCCAGGCGCCCCGCGCGGTAATCCCCATCTTCTTATGATCGTAACCATTGGAGCCGCCGGAGGCGAAGGCGTCGTGGAGCCAAAAGCCGTACTCCGCGGAGATGCCGTTGGCGATGTCCGAGAACGTGGCCGTGCCTTTGTCGGCGGCAACCACCAGGTAGGGGTCGTCGTCGTCGTGGCGGATGACGCCTTCTGGCGGCCTGATCGTCTCGCCCACGTAGTTATCCGTCACGTCCAGCAAAGCGCGGATGAAGATCCGGTAGCAGGCCGCCACCTCGGCGGGCTGAGCCTCCCGCTCCTCGGGCAGCTGCTTGGCGACGAAGCCGCCCTTGGCGCCGACGGGCACAATGACCGCATTCTTGACCATCTGCGCCTTCATGAGACCCAGGACCTCCGTGCGGTAATCCTCCTTGCGTTCCGACCAGCGCAGACCGCCCCGGGCCACCTTGCCGCCGCGCAGGTGAACGCCTTCGGTGCGCGGCGAGTAGACGTAGATCTCGAACGCCGGCCACGGCTTGGGCATCTCGGGGATGCGTTGCGGGATCAGTTTGAGACTGAGATAGTCATGGCGCTGGCCGGTGCTGCGATCCAGCTGATAGGCGTTGGTGCGGACAGTGGCCTGCATGGATGCGAGCAACCGGCGCAGCATGCGGTCCTCGTCGAGGCTCGGCACATCGTTGAGTGCGCGTTCGATTTGTCCAGCAAGGCGCTGAGCCCGCTTGTCGTCGTGGCGCTCGGGGTCAAACCGGTTGTGGAACAGCCGGATTAGCAGCCGCGTAATGCGCGAGTTATTGGCCAGGGTCTCTTCCATATAGGCCTGGCTGTAGGCCGTGCCGGCCTGGCGCAGGTAGCGGCTGTAAGCGCGCAGGATGACAATCTCGTCCCAGGCGAGCCGGGCGGCCAGTACCAGGCGGTTGAAGCCGTCGTCGTCGGCCCGGCGGTACCAGACCGCAGCGAACGTGTGCTCGAAGACCTCGCGGACCTGCTCGACCTCAAGGTCGCGCCCCGGGTACTGCAGTCCGAAGTCATGCACCCAGGCCACGCCCTCGGGTTGCGCCGGCTGGACGACATAGGGACGCTCATCGAGCACCCGCACGCCCATGTTCTCCAGGATTGGCATGGCATCCGTGAGCGTGATGCTGCCGCCGCGGTGATACAGCCGCAAGCGCATCTTGTCCTCGCCGTCTTCCAGCAGCCGGTAGAGCACGATATTGAGATTGTTCTCAGGGTCCAGCTGCTCCAGGCGCTCGATATCGTGGGCGGCCACCCGGGCCGACGTATCCTCGCGGTAGGCAGCGCTGAAGGCCTCGCGGTAGCGCTCGAACAGGTTGTTGCCACGCGCCTCCCCGTAGTAATCCCGCAGGGCATCCTGCAGGTCGTCCGTCCACGCCCGTATCGTGTGAGCAAGGCGCCGCTCCAATTCGGCATAATCCTGTTGCGGCAGCTCGCCGGGCGTGACATGGACGATGAAGTGGATGCGCGCGAGCACCGATTGCGAGAGATTGACGGTGAACTCGCAGTGGGGCGTCCGGAAGGCGGCCTCCAGGACACGCTGCATGCGCTGACGGACGTCCGTGTTGTAGCGGTCCCGGGGCGCGAACACCAGGCACGAGGCGTAGCGCTGGTAGGTATCGTGCCTCACGAACAGGCGCACCCGCTGGCGCTCTTGCAGTTGCAGGATGCCCATGGCGATGTCGTGGAGCGTGTCCGGTTGGATCTGGAACAGCTCGTCCCGCGGGTACGTCTCCAGGATGTTGACCAGTGCCTTGCTGGCATGCCCGGGGTGCGGCAAGTCGGCCTTCTCCATTACCTTCTGGATCTTGCGCCGCAGCAGCGGAATCCCGTTCGGATTGCGATTATAGGCAGCCGAGGTATAGAGCCCCAGAAACCGGTGCTCGCCGATCACCTTGCCCTCGGCGTCCAGCCGCTTTACGCCCACGTAGTCCATGTACCCGGGCCGGTGCACCGTGGCGCGGCGGTTGGATTTCGTCAGGATGAGCAGCTCAGGATCGCGGGCCAAGGCTTTCACCGCCGCGGGCAGCGCGTTGAAGCTATCCGACGGCCCCTTGCTCGACAGCCGCCTGAAGATGCCGAGCCCCGAACACTTTACCGGCGTGAGGACGTCTTTGCGCCCTTGATGTTCCAGGTCGTAGCAGCGGTAGCCAAGAAAGGTGAAGTGGTCGGCCGTCAGCCACTCCAGAAAGGCGATGCTCTCGTCGCGTTCCGGCCCCGGCTGGGCATTGAGCTCGAGCGTCTGACGGGCTTCGCTCATGCGATCGCGCATCGGGCCCCAATCATTGACCACATGCGCGGCGTCGTCGAGCACCCGCTCGACTTCCTCCTGAATGGCTTCCAGGCCCTGGCTGGTGCTCTGGCGGTCCACCTCGAAGTGCATGAACGCCTCCGGGGCCCCGGAGGCGCTGCCCTCCGGCGCGATGGCCTGGATCTCGCCCTGCTCGCTACGCGTGACGTAGATGATGGGATGGATGATCAAGTGGATCGTCAGGGCATGCCGGTTCAGTGCCATGGCGACGGAGTCCACCAGGAAGGGGCGGTCGTCACAGACGATGTGGACGATGGTGTGCGTGGACTCCCAGCCGTACTGCTCTGGTTCCGGGTTGTAGACATGCACACGGGCCTGCCCGGAGCGCCGCCGCCGGGCCAGATGCAAGTGGCTGAGCGCCGCACCATAGACATCGGCCGGCTGCCGGTCGGCCAAGTCCTCTGCCGCCACGCGCCGGTAGTACTGGCTGACGAAGCTCTTGATGCGCTCGCGATCCTCTTTTGCCCAACGCTCGTCGACACGTTGGTGGACGGCATCCAGTACCTCCCGTGTGCGCTGCTCTGCCGCGATCTGCATTGCCCGTGCTCTCCTTAGTAATTCTTGTTTGCCTGCATCCAGCATAGGACCTGCGACGCCGGAGTGCACCTATCCAAATGGACAGGGAATGTGCGCGGCATGACTTCAAATCCGTTAGACTGCTTCCGGATTCAGCGACGGACCGGTTTTTGCCGGCGTCCTGCTGTTTGTGCGGGCCCGACAAGACGAAGCCCGAAAGACCGAGAGACCACAATGAGTCAGTCCCCCGAACCCGCGCAGCGTCGGGTCAAGCGCCACTTCCGTAACGGTCCCCCGGACGCCGAAGACCAGACTCGGATTGCGTTATTTCTGCAGTCGGTTAAAGGCCTGAATGCGTCCGTGCTGGCTAAGCTGGAGTGGCAGCCGATGGACTGGATGCCGTACCGGTGGCTGCACAGCCAGTACTACCGCGAGATGGAACTGTCCACCCTGGTGGGACGGGCGACGCAGTGGTCGACCCAGCCGCTGATCTATATGGAGGCGGCGCAGATCAGCGTGGATCTGTGGGGGCGCACGCAGGCCGCGCGCTACCTCCCGGGCTTCTTCGAGGTGGACAAGCGATTCTACAGTTATCTCGCTCTTAGCCACGCGTTCATGTCGGTCATTCGTCTCCTGCCCGTGCTGCCGCCGTCGATGGATCTCGAAACGGACCCTTTTCTGAGCGCCCTCAAGGCCATTGAGGAGGAGAATGGCCGTCAGATTCAGACGCAGATTCGGCTGCTCAAGGAACTTGACGCGGGGCTTTCGCGCCAGCGGCGCGAGGGCATAGTGGAGGATCAGCGCCAGTGTGTGGAAGGGTGCTTTGCCCAATTCCTGGAGACGCTCGGGCAACCGCCCGGCGCGACCCTTGAAGGGGTAGATGACTGATGCCGGTTTTCGACCACGAAGGCCACGCCATCTATTACGAGCTCCATGGCCGCGAGCGGGATCCGGTCATCACGATCGTCAATGGGCTGTCCATGCGCACCGGCCACTGGGCCCCTTATTTCGAATTGCTGCCCGCGCGGGGTTGTCGGGTGCTGACCTACGACATGGTGGGTCAAGGGGCGTCTTCCAAGCCGATCCTGGGTGCCGATTTCGATGACCAGGCGGAGATGCTCGCGGCGCTTCACGTTCACCTCGGCATCGACTTCCCCTACGTGCTCGGGATCTCCTTCGGTGGTGTAGTGGCCCTCAAGTACGCAATCAGCCACCCGGAGCGTATCGCCGGGCTGATCCCCGTCAGCACGTTTTCGGAGCTGGATCCCCAGCTGGAGGGTCATGCGCAAAATCTCTACCAGGGGCTTGCGCGGGTGGGCTTCGAGTTCTACCTGGACCTGCTGATGCCCTTGAATTTCAGCAACGCGTACCTCGCGAGCAACCGTGAGCTGACTCGAATCATCAAGCGCGTCGGCGCGTCCACCAATGAGCTCTACGGTATACAGAACCTCATGGAGTCGCTCGCGGATTTCCGTTCCATCACGCCCGAGCTGGCGACTATTCGTTGCCCCACCCTGATTCTCCACGCAGAATTCGACTGCCTGACGCCACGCCATCTGCATGACATCATGCGCCAGCACATCAGCACGTCGCGTCTGGTGCTTGTGCCGCGCGTCTGCCATGCCTTTACCCTGGAAATCCCGGAGCTTACCAGCCGCGTGCTGGGGGATTTCGTGCGGTCCGTGGAGTCCGGGGAGTGGCAAGGCGACCAAAGCGTCTGGATAGCGGCCGAGGATCCGGGCGCGGAGCCGTTACTGACCCGCTGCGAGCAGGATCACCTGCGCGCCATCCCGCTGCCCCGGGACACGGGCAATGCCGCCGCGGCCTCGGTGAGGGCGAGCCGGGCCGGGCGCGGGAGCAAGGCAGCGTCCGGCAAGACGACACCCCGGCGGAAGGCGCCGAGGAAAGTGCCGCCGAAGGGCTGAGTGCGCTGCCGGGTAACATCCATCACATGCGAAATGCCACGGCGGCCTGGTTGTAACCGACGCCGGAGCCAATCATGACCACCAGGTCGTCGTTGTTGATTCGGCCTTCGTCCACGCACTTCGAGAGCGCCATGGGAATGCACGCCGACCCCGTGTAGCCCCACTGGGCCATGATCATGGGCGCTTTTTGCCGGGGCAGGCCAATCGTGTCTGCAGCCAGTTCCAGGGAGTGGCGGTTCACCTGGGTGAAGATCACCTGGTCCACATCGCCGACAGCAAAGTTGTTCGCCGTGGCGAGCTGCCGGAACAGCTTCGGCCAGCCCTCGTCGTTGATCTCCGGCGGATAGCGCTTGACCAGGCGCACATTCGTGCGGCCTGCGGTCACCGACTCGACCGTGGCCGGCTCCGCGGTGCCCCCGGAATAAATGCCCCAGCAATCGGCGTAGGCGCCGTCGGCGAGAAAGGAAGCGCCGATGAAGCCCGGATCGGCCGATGGCTCAACCAATGCCGCGCCGGCGCCATCACCGTAGAAGAACACGGTCGGGTCAGTGGGGTCGGCAAGCTTGCGCATCATGTACGCGCCGACCACGAGAATGGTATGCAAGTGCTGATTTGTCGCCAGGAACCCGGCGGCGTTGGCCAGGGCAGTCGGGAAGGAGGCACAGGCGCACCCAACATCGAAGGTGCCGGCCCGCTTGGCGCCAAGCTTGTGCTGGAGGACGACGGACGTCGACGGGGTGATGTAGTCCGGCGAATCGGTGCCCAGAATAATGAGGTCGACATCCTCTGGACGCCTGCCCGCCTTTTCCAGCACCCGGCTCGCGGCCGGAAGCGCGACATCGGAGGTGGCCCAGTCATTCGGAGCATACCAACGTTGCTCAATCCCGGTGCCGGCCGCGAATTTCCCGACCACCTCCGGCTTACCCAGCGCCGTAAAACGCTCGTTGAGCTCTTCGTTGGTCACGCAGCGCTCCGGCAGATAATGTGCCGTGGCGATGATCTTGGCGTTGCGGTTCATGGGTAACGGGGCCTCTGACGCGGGAACTTGACGCCCCGATCATATGCGAGGCAGTCAGGTTAACCAAATCGCTTTGGCATGGAAACGGGGTCGCCGCATCCATACGGCCATCCTCCGTCCCGGGCGGTCTCCGGGCCGCGGCTCCACTACCCGTCTTCAATGGAGAATAACCCCGCCGGCTACGCCTATTCCGTATAGACGCCATCTAGTGTCCTGTCCCGCAAATAACGTTACGATTGTCGCGGCCCTGACGGCCCCTGGCGGCGTTGCGCCTCCTCGCCGTAGTCCCCGCTACGCCTCGTCGGCGCGCCTTGCCAGGAACCGT
>NZ_SKOG01000007.1 GCF_007120195.1 Aquisalimonas sp. | reverse complement strand
TTAGCGCCAGCGTAATGCACCGTTAAACAATCCGCGCCAAGGGCGCACACACGCAGCTTGGGTTGCGCGCCTGCGGCGCCATGTCATTGACGGTGGATTACGGCTTCGCCTAATCCACCCTACGGCGGGAAGCCATGCCATGGCACCGCGGCCCATCGAAGGGCGTAGCCATTAGCCCAGCCACCGGCGCGCGTTGCGGAACATGCGCATCCACGGGCCATACTCGCCCCACTCCCGCGGGTGCCAGCTGTTCTGGACCGTCCGGAAGACCCGCTCCGGGTGAGGCATCATGATTGTGACACGGCCGTCGAGGGTCGTCAGCCCGGTGATGCCATCCGGGGAGCCATTGGGGTTGGCGGGGTAGTGTACCGCCATGGCGCCGCGGCTGGTCACGAACCGCAGGCTGACCAGCCCGGCCGAGGCGAGCTTGCGCGGGCCGCTGTCCGCGGGGCACTGCACCCGCCCCTCACCGTGCGCCACGGCGATGGGCATGCGCGAGCCCGCCATGCCGTGGAGGAACAGCGACGGCGATTCCACCACCTCGACCTGGGAGAGTCGCGCTTCGAACTGCTCCGAACGGTTGCGCACGAAATCCGGCCACAGGCCAGCCCCCGGGATCAGCTCGCGCAGCATGGCGAGCATCTGACAGCCGTTACAGACCCCGAGTGCGAAGGCCTCCGGGCGCTGGAAGAAGGCCGCAAACTGATCCCGCAACAGCGGGTTGAACAGGATGGTCTTGGCCCAACCGCCGCCGGCGCCCAGCACGTCACCATACGAGAACCCACCGCAGGCGACCAGGCCCTGGAAATCCGGCAAGCGGGCGCGCTGCTCCAGGAGATCGGTCATGTGCACATCCACCGCCTCGAAGCCAGCGAGATCGAAGGCGGCGGCCATCTCCAGCTGGCCGTTCACGCCCTGCTCCCGCAGCACGGCGATCCGTGGCCGCGCACCGCCGGCGACCATCGGGGCGGTGACGTCGTCGGCGGGATTGAAGCTGAGTGCCGCGTGCAGCCCGATGTCAGCGGTGTCCAACAGGGTGTCGAATTCTTCCTGCGCACAGTCCGGATGATCGCGCAGGCTTTGCATGCGCCACGTGGTCTCCTGCCAGGCGCGCTGCAGTACCACGCGGCTGCGATTCAACAGCACGGTCTCCCCGCGCAGCACCACCAGGCAATCGTCATCGTTGGGCGCGCCGATGACGTGCACGCAGTCGTCCAGTCCGGCTCCGGCGAAGCGTGCACGCACGGTGTCGACGGCCTTGCAGCCCACCTGGAGCACGGCACCCGGTTCCTCGGCGAACAGCGCGGCAACGCCGCAATGGCCAAGCCCGGCCACGTCCACTGTGACACCCATGTGCGCCGCGAACACCATCTCGGCCAGGGTGGTGAACAGCCCGCCGTCGCTGCGGTCGTGGTAGGCGAGCAGCAGTTCCTCGCGATTGAGGGCCTGCACGGTATCAAAGAAGGCGCGCAAATCTTTGGGGCAATCCAGATCCGCCGGGGTGTCGCCGAGGGCGCTGTAGACCTGCGCCAGGGCCGAAGCGCCGAGGCGGTTGCGGCCACGCCCCAAGTCCACCAGCAGCAGGCGCGAGTCACCGGCGTCGCCGCGCAGCGCCGGGGTCAGGGTTCGGCGCGCATCGCTCACCGGCGCGAAGGCAGTGGCCACCAGGGAGAGTGGTGCGGTGACGCTGCGAGTGTGGCCATCGTGCTCCCAGACGGTTTTCATGGACAGGGAGTCCTTGCCCACGGGGATGGCCACACCCAGGGCCGGGCAGAGTTCCATGGCCACAGCGCGCACGGTGTCGTAAAGCTTGGCATCCTCGCCGGGGTGGCCGGCCGCGGCCATCCAGTTGGCGGACAGGTTAACCCGCGGGAGCTGACCCACGTCGGCCGCGGCGAGATTGGTCAACGCCTCCGCCACGGCCAGGCGGCCTGAGGCTGGGGCGTCGAGCAAGGCCGTGGGCGCGCGCTCACCCATGGCCATGGCCTCGCCGGTGGCGCCGGTGTAGTCGTCCAGGGTGACGGCCACGTCAGCCACCGGGGTCTGCCATGGCCCCACCATCTGGTCGCGGGCCACCAGGCCGGTGACCGTGCGGTCGCCGATGGTGATGAGAAAGTGTTTCGCCGCCACCGCGGGAAGCCGCAACACGCGCTCCGCCGCTTCGTCGACTCGGACGCCACTGAGCGCGAGAGGCCGCCGCGGCGCATGAATCCGTGTCACCTCCCGGCGCATCTTCGGCGGCTTGCCGAAGAGCAGATCCATGGGAATGTGGACGGCGTCCTCGCCCAGGGTCCGATCGGTGAGCAACAGACGCCGGTCCGCGGTGGCCTCGCCGATCACGGCGTAAGGACAGCGCTCGCGCTCGCAGAGGCGGCGGAAGTCTTCCACCGATTCGGCGCCGATGGCCAGAACGTAGCGCTCCTGCGCCTCGTTGCTCCAGATCTCCATGGGCGACATGCCCGGGTCGTCGTTGGGCACCTCGCGCAGCTCCAGGCGACCGCCACGCTCGCTGTCCTCAAGAAGCTCGGGCACGGCGTTGGAGAGCCCACCGGCGCCCACATCGTGGATGGAGAGCACGGGGTTGGCCTCACCCAGCGCCCAGCAGGCATCGATGACTTCCTGCGCGCGGCGCTGCATCTCCGGGTTACTGCGCTGCACCGAGGCAAAGTCCAGCTCTTCGGCGCTGGCACCACTGCTCACGGAAGACGCCGCCCCGCCGCCCAGGCCGATCAGCATGGCCGGACCGCCGAGCACGATCACCCGGGCGCTGCCGGCCACTTCCTGCTTATGCACATGGCCATCGCGGATGGTACCCATGCCGCCGGCGATCATGATGGGCTTGTGGTAGCCGCGGATCTCATCGCCATCGACGCCCGGCACCCACTGCTCAAAGGTGCGAAAATAGCCACCGAGGTTGGGCCGGCCGAACTCGTTGTTGTAGGAGGCCGCGCCGATTGGCCCTTCGCGCATGATCTCCAGCGGCGAGGCCATGCGGCGCGGTCGGCCGTTGTTCCCGGCCTCCCAGGGCTGCACGGCGCCGGGCAAACGCAGGTTAGAGACGGTGAACCCGGCGAGCCCCGCCTTGGGGCGGGCACCAAGGCCGGTGGCCGCCTCGTCCCGGATCTCGCCGCCGGCGCCGGTGGCCGCACCCGGAAATGGAGCGATCGCCGTGGGATGATTATGGGTCTCAACCTTCATGACCAGGTGCGAGGCTTCCCGGTGCGCTCGGTAGACCCGGTCGCTTGGGTCCGCGAAGAAACGCTGAACCTCCGGCCCCGCAGCGACGGCGGCGTTATCGCTGTAGGCCGAGAGCACGCCCGCGGACCGCTGCCGATAGGTGTGGCGGATCATATCGAACAGCGAGCTCGGCTGCGCCTCGCCGTCGATCACCCAGTCCGCGCGAAAGGTCTTGTGCCGGCAGTGCTCCGAGTTCGCCTGGGCGAACATCATGAGCTCCACATCCGTGGGGTTGCGAGCGAGCGTCCTGTACTGAGCGACCAGATAGTCGATCTCATCGTCGTCCAGGGCGAAGCCCATCGCCTGGTTGGCTGCGACCAGGGACGCCCGGCCGCCGCCGAGGATATCGACCTCGCGCAGCGCGCCGGGCGCGTGCTGCTGAAACAGCGCCTCGGCTTCCTGTATGTCACCGAGGACGGCTTCGGTCATGCGATCGTGGAGCAGCGACGGCAGGCGCGCGCGCTCGTCGCTGGTGAACGCGCCCTCCGCACGCCGCAGGCGATAAGCGACACCTCGCTCGATACGCCGTACGGCGCACAGGCCGCAGTTGCGGGCGATATCCGTGGCCTTGCTGGACCAGGGCGAAATGGTGCCGGGGCGTGGGACCACCAGGAACAGCTCGCCCCGCCCCTCGCGCTTGGCGGGCGCGCCGCCTTCGAGCAGCAGCCCCCGCAGGATCGTTAGCTCGCCGTCGTCGAGAGGGCGCTCAAGCAGGACGAAGTACTCGACATCGGCGCGGACCTGCTTGACCGACGGAACCTGCTCACGCAGGCCGGCCAGCAGCTTGTCGAGGCGAAAAGGCGAGAGTGCCGGCGTTCCGGTCAGGTGCAGCATAGCATCCCGTTACACAACAAGCGGTGGCGTCGCGGGCGCACGTGCCTGACAGGGGCCCGCACGGCATGCGCTGGACCGACGCGGGCGCACCCGGTTTAGCGCAGCTGATCCTCGATGAGGGTCAGCAGGCGTTCGGCCAAGACGTCCGGCACCCGCTCGCCGTCTTCGGTGCTCACGGTAACGGCGGTGCCCTGGTCGGCGGAGCCCAGGACAATGGCGTAGGTTCCAGGCTCAAGCTCTGGCTCACGCTCGCGCCAGAACGCCATGCGCGCGAAAAAGCCGGGGCCGTCGTCCTGGTCTTCGGCAGTGGGATCATAGCGCACGAGGAAGCGCCCCCGAGCACGGTTGCGGTCTTCAACGGTAAACGCCGCGCGGTCCAGCGCCAAGCCGACGCGTTGCCAGCTTTGCAGGTAGCCGTCGCGCACCAGCAGCCGCGGCTCGCCGTCGTCACCGGTCTCAAGCTGGCTCACGCGCCGTTCGCGCTGGGCCACCTGCTGGGCCGCGAAGGCTTCATCGGCGCCGAGATAGAGCATAAACCCGCGCAGCATCTCGGCTTCCAGCCCCCGATCCGCGGGGCGTGGCGCCCAGCCATTGTCGCCGGCGGCCGCCACGCGCCGGTGGGCGACGAACACCTCTGAGCGCTCCGGTTCATCGGTGGGCTCCACGCGGATCAGGTACTGCTCCGCCAGCGGCGCGGCTTCCGGGTCTCGCTCCAGGGGCAGCAGCGCCCCGCCGCTCGGGCCCATGGGACGCGACAGCCAACCGGTCTCGATAACGCCCCGCTCCTTGTCGCTACGGGCAACGGGTACACGCTCATCTTCCAGCCACCGCTCCAGCCCCTCCCAGACCTGCTCGGGGGCGGCCTGCACCTGTAGCCAGCGTTCGGCGCCCTGCTGGCGCATGCGCAGACCGACGGGCTCGGGGGCGACGTCCCGGGCGGCGCGCGCCTGCTCGCGCCGTTCCTCTCCGCCTAGGGAGGAGCGGCCGCGATCGCCCCGCATCTCCGGGATCTCGCCGATGCGCTCACTGGAGAGGTCCGGCGGAATCGACAAGCGCTCACTGCGGTCGAGTTCCTCTTCACCCCGCCCGCCGCAGGCAGCGAGCAGGATGGCAACAACCGCAACAAGCGACAGTGGAGCGAGGGGACGGCACTTTGGGCAACGCAACATAGACTACTTGACCTCGGCCAGCTTCATGGCCTGGCGAACCGTTTCGTGATGCTGTTCCGACAGCTGGGTCAGCGGCAGACGCAGGGTCGGCCCGATAAGGCCCATTTCGCTGACGGCCCACTTGACCGGGATGGGACTGGTCTCAATGAACAGGGCTTTATGCAAGGCTGCCAGCTGGGCGTCGAGGGCGTCCGCCTGCTCCAGGTCGCCTTCGACAGCCGCCATGCACATGGCGTGCATCAGCCGCGGCGCCACGTT
This sequence comes from Aquisalimonas sp., assembly GCF_007120195.1. Taxonomy (GTDB): domain Bacteria; phylum Pseudomonadota; class Gammaproteobacteria; order Nitrococcales; family Aquisalimonadaceae; genus Aquisalimonas. The sequence continues at coordinate 1,529 of NZ_SKOG01000007.1, read as the reverse complement.
CGCGCTCACGGAAATGCAGCCCTTGCCGCCGGCGAGAATGATCTCCCGGGCGTTCGCATCATCACCGCTGTAGACATCGAGGCGGTCACCGCAGCGCTCCAGGATTTCCCGGGGCCGTTGAATGGTGCCATAGGCCTCCTTGACGGCAACGATATTGGGGATGTCGGCAAGCCGCTCCACGGTCTCGGGAAGCATGTCGCACGCCGTGCGCCCCGGAACGTTGTAGAGGATCTGCGGAATCGCCACCGCTTCGGCCACGGTCCGGAAGTGCTGGTACAGCCCTTCCTGGGTGGGCTTGTTGTAGTACGGCGTGATCAGCAACGCTGCATCGCACCCCGCCTCCATCGCGCAGCGCGTAAGCTTGATGGCCTCCCAGGTGGAGTTCGCTCCGCTACCGCCGATCACGGCGATGCGATTGCGCGCCAGCTCAACGACCCGGCGCATGACATGACAGTGCTCCTGGTAATCAAGTGTTGCGGCCTCACCCGTGGTGCCGACGGCCACAATGGCGTCGGTGCCGTTCTCCACGTGGAAATCCACCAGCCGCCCGAGCGCGGCCTCATCCACCGAGCCGTCCTGATGCATGGGTGTCACCATCGCGACCATGCTGCCACGGAACATTGCCTTAGCCCTCCGGGAAAATTGACATTGCATAGTACTTGCGGGGGATATCACAGACAAGTGATGCCCATGGGGCGCGTCCCGTTGACTGGTGCGTCGGGCACGGAAGCGTGGCCGGAGCACCGTGATACACTCACGACATTTGCAACGGTTTACGCGGACCGCCAACACCCCCGTGCTCATTGACTGCGGAAAACGCCGCGCAAACGAGAGGTTCCACGGGGTTGCCAGCAGCACCGAAAGACGGGGACGACGCATGGACAACTATCTGGTGATCACAGCGCTCGGCAAAGACCACCCGGGCATTATCAACCGATTGGCGGCGGCTGTGGCAGAGGCCGGTTGCAATGTGGTGGACAGCCGCATGACGGTGCTCGGCGGGGAGTTCGCGGTCATTCAGATGGTCGGGGGGCGCTGGGACGCGCTGGCCAAGCTGGAAAATGTACTGCCGGGACTGGGTGATGAACTCGGCCTGCATGTGCATTGGAAGCGCACGCACGACCGTGCCCACACCGGCGATCTCCTGCCCTACGCGGTCGAGGTTGTGGCCATGGATCATCCGGGGATCGTCCACCAGCTGGCGCAGTTCTTCTCTGCGCGCGGCATCAATATCCGCGACCTGAGCACCACCCGGTATCCGGCGGCGCACACGGGGACACCCATGTTCGCGGTGAACCTTCTGCTGGAGATCCCCGGGTCAACGCAGATTGCCGTGCTGCGCGAGGAGTTTCTCGACTTCTGCGATCAGCTGAATCTGGATGCGGTGTTTGAGCCGGTGAAGCATTGAACTAGTGTCCTGTCCCGTAAATACGTTGCGAAAATTGGCGTGGATCCTGACGGTTCCTGGCAAGGCGCGCCGACGAGGCGTAGCGGGGACTACGGCGAGGAGGCGCAACGCCGCCAGGGGC
>NZ_SKOG01000049.1 GCF_007120195.1 Aquisalimonas sp. | reverse complement strand
TCCTGCAAGGCCCGCTCGGCAGCCACAGACTTATGGGGTCGCGCCGTCTCGATCCGCGCCACGGCAACCGCGGCGTCATCCAGCGCCGTGATCACGGCTTCATTGCGCGCGGCCAGTGTGCGCAGACTGGCTTCCGTTTCGTCCAGCAGCTCCAGGCGCCGCTCCAGGGCCTTACGCTCCTCCGTCGGCAGCGTATCACCTTGCCGCTGCAGGCGTCCCCGCACATAGCCGGCGTCCACACCGGCCACACTGCCGGCCTGGGAGGCCATGGCGTGGAAGTTGTCCAGGGCGCCGCGACAGACTTCAGCCAGCAGGCCGGCTGAACGCACATAGGTGAGCTCGGAGGCATCGAAGCGTGAGCCCAGGACGGCCAGGCCCTGGGTGTAGCGCGAGTAGAGGCGATCCACCTGGATGGCCAGGTCACGACGTTGCACGTCGAGCAGTCGCTGTTTCGCTCGACATAGGTCGTGGACGACGGCATCGGCATCCGCCGGGGGGCTGGATGGGTCCAGCACCGCCACCCCGGATTCACGCTCGGCCGCCTGCTGTTGTGCCTGCCTCTGCTGCTCCCGAACCTGCTGCTCCCGGCGGCGACGCTGCTCCGCCCGGCGCACACGCCAGCGCCGCCAGGCCCGCTCCACCGGCACCTCGACGGCAATCGCCAGCAGCCCAACCACCCAGCCAGCCAGGGAGGGTCCAAACCCGCCCCACAGCGAGGTCATCCACACCACAAAGGCGATAAACGGAACGGCCAACCAGTACCGCAGGATCACGTGGAACCGGCTCGGCGGCTCATTGGGAACCGCGAGCGCCGGGTTCACCATGCCCACCAGGAACCAAGGCAAGCAGGAGACAAACAGCCCGTAGGCAAAGCCCTGGAGAAATCCGAGCATTGAAGCGTCCACCCTAGTGTCCTTGCTTCATCAGGGCGCGCTGGATCTGCGCGGTGCCCGGGCAAGACGCATGCGACGCGATGACACGCCCGGGAAGGCGGATGGAGCCTGCCGCCCTGCCATCGCAATGCAAGCGCTTACATTCCAGCTAAGCTCGCGACTTGCGTGCCGCCAAGTGGGCGAGGCGGCGGTATTCGCGCAGGTCCTCGCGGATGTGCTCCACAGCCTGTGCCGTCAGGTTGCAGCGGGTGCTGTCGAGCAGATGGCCGTCCAGCTGATCCGCCAGCCGCCGGGCGGTTTCCAGCATCTGCTCGAAGGCCGACAGACCGTCGAAGGGGCCAGGCAAGCGCAGGAACATTGCCAACCCAGGTGTCTCCAGGGTATCCGGATCGTTGGGGTCCAGGGTGCCGGGCTTGACCATGCTGGCGACGCTGTACACCGGCTCTTCACCCCGGCGCGTCTCGACGTGCCGGTGGTATATGCCGTGTTGACCGAAGCGCAGACCCACGTTGTCCAGGGCCTCCTTGACCGCCGGCGCCGTGAAGCACAGGCCTTCACCCGCGTGGATATGGAGCACGATGATCTTCTCGCCCACCGTCTCCGCAACGCGATCGTCGTCGTCCCCCGGGGCGTCGACCGCGCGCTGTTTCTGCTCAGGGCCGCCATCCCGCGAGGAGGTCTCCCGCGCCCACGCAGGGCGACGGATACGCACCGGCCCCACACCCCAGGTTTGCCCTTTTTCCTCGTCCTGTTCATTCTCGAGCCGATCGGCTTCGGCAGCCTCCCCCGTCTCCTCTGGCTCCGCGGCTTGGACACGTTCCGGCTGGTCCTCCACGGCGTCGTGTTGCCGCCAGCCCTCCCTGTGCGCATCATCACCAGGGGGCTCGGCAAAACCCGCCGCGGGCCGCGGCTCTTCTGCCCGCTGCTCGTCGTCCACGTCAACACGACGCACACGCACGGGCCCGACATTGGAGTCCGGATCGTCGAAGCCGTAATGGCTGGCCGGGGTCGGGTTGTGTGTCCACGGTTCGTCGTCGGGATCGACTTCCAGCGACGCCAGGCCCGGATCCAAATCCGGTGCCCCTTCGGCCTCGTCATCGAGCAAGAAGTCGTCCATGTCCTGGAGGGCCGCTTCGACATCCCGATCATCGCGGGCCGCCCCCTTTTTCTTTGAGGTCTTGTGCAAGTGCGATGCCTTGCGCCGAGGGCGGGAGGCGCGCCTTTCCTCCCACTTGTAGTAGCCGAACAGACCGGCAATAACCAGGAGCCCCACAATCAACAATATCCAGCGCAGTGTATCCATCGTCTCCGTCCGCGAAAATCAAATCGAATATCGGATCAACGCCTCCGATCCTCTAGCGTAACTGGCTCGCCTCTGCGCACAAGCTCCCTTCGTTGTTCAACGAGTTCCAGCGTCTCATCGTGCAGGCGCCAATACCACCGGCTCTATGCCACCGACGACTGTCACACCGCAACGGCCATCTCTGCGGCCTCATCTACGTCCACGGCGACGAGCCGGGAGACACCCGCCTCGTGCATGGTGACACCCATGAGGTGGCTGACAATCTCCATGGTGGCCTTGTTATGGGTGATCAGGATGAACTGGACCCGGGCCGACATTTCCTGAACCAACCCGCAGAACCGCCCCACATTGGCCTCATCGAGCGGGGCATCCACCTCATCGAGCATGCAAAACGGCGCGGGGTTGAGCTCAAAGATGGCAAAAATCAGCGCGACGGCCGTCAGTGCCTTCTCCCCGCCGGAGAGCAGATGGATCGTGCTAATCCGCTTGCCGGGCGGCCGCGCCATGATGGTAATGCCGGTCTCCAGGAGATCATCGCTGGTCATCTCCAGATACGCTTCACCACCGCCGAACAGCCGCGGATACATGCGTTGCATACCGGCGTTGACCTGATCGAACGTCGCCTGGAAGCGTTGCCGCGTTTCCCTGTCGATCTTGCGAATCGCGGTCTCCAGCGTCTCCATGGCCTCCGTCAGGTCGGCATGCTGCTGATCCAGGTAATCTTTGCGCTCCGAGAGCTGCGCGTGCTCGTCAATGGCTGCCAGGTTGATCGGACCGAGGCGATTGATCTGCTGTTCGACCTGATCAAGTCGCGACTGCCAGTCCGTGTCGCTGGCCTCGTCGGGCAGATTCCGCTGCAGGGTCTCCAGGTCGAAGCCCAGATCGACCAGCTGTTCCTCCTGGGTCTGCCGCCGCACCCGCAGCTCCTGGTCCCGCAACTGCATCTGCTCGAGCTCCTGGCGTAGGCCTTCCACGGCCTGCTGCGCCTGCTGGCGCCGCTCCTCGAACTCCCGCAGCCGCGCTTCCACCTCGGCCATGCGATCGCGGGCATCCTTGAGGGCCTGTTCCGCCTCCAGTCGATGGTTGAGCAGCTCCTCGCGCTCGGCCTCCAGCCCGGGCACCGGATCGCCCTGGTGCGCTCGCGCGCTCCGCAGCTCCTGCTGTCGAGCGCAAAGCCGCTCCTGCTGGTCGGACAACCGCCGCAACTGCTCTTGCAGGGATTGCTGCGCCGCGCTGGCGCTCTCCTGCTTGAGCAGCAAGTCATGCCGGCGCTCCCGCCGCTCCCGCGTGATTTCCCGCGCCTCGGCAACGGCCTGCCGGTGGTCCTCGCCCTCCCGCTGCAGGCGGACACGCTCGTCTTGATCGGCTGCACTGCGATCCATGGCCTCCTGCAGGCGATCACGCGCACCACGCACAGCCTCGGCGGCCTCCGTTGCTTCGCGATCCAGCTCGGCAAGATCGTTGCCCAAGCGGCCGTGGCGCTCGCGCAGTTCCTCCAACCGTTGCTGCGAGTTTTCCTGCCGTGTCCGCACCTCAGTCAGCCGCTGCGCGGCCGCATTGCAATCGTGCCGAAGCCGGTCCCGCGCCTGCTCGCGATCAAGGCGCTGTCTCTGCACGTCGCAACGCTGCCCCATGAGGCGGTCCAGCCGCTCGCCGGACGCACTCAGGGCGTCCCGAAGCGCTTCCATGGCACGCTCACGGGCGAGCACGCTGTCATCGCCCGCGTCACCGCCGCAGATCTGCGTCCAGCTCCGCCCAACGAGCCGCCCCTCCGGCGTGACCAGGCATTCGCCCCGCTCCAGCCGAGCGCGCAGCCGCTCAGCCTCATCAACGTCGGCGGCACAGTAGACCCCGTCGAGCAGATCATCAAGCGCGCTGGGGGCGGCAGCATGGTGCAGCAACGGTACCAGGCCCGCACGGGGTGCCCCATCGCCGGCACAGGACGTGTCCCCATCGACCAGAATGACGCGGCCCTGCCGGGGGGCACCGAGGGCCGAACCGGCGGGCATGCACGTCGGCTCCACGCACACCGCCTGTAGGCGGTCGGCAAGCACGGTCTCCACGGCTCTCTCCCACCCGGGGTCCACGGCAAGCAGCTGCGCAAGCCGTAAGGGGGCGTCGATGCCATGGCGCGTGAGCCAGTCCACGACGGCGCCATCGCTCTCGCCAAGGGCGTGGTGCTGCAGTGTCTCCAACGATGTCAGCCGCGCCTCGTTCTGCTGGATTTCACCGCGGAGCTCATGAATACCATCGTCCAGCTCGCCCTCGCGGTCGGCAAGCTCAGTCGCTGCCTGTTCGGTGTCGTCCAGCTGAGCGGCCAGTTGTTCCTGGTGCTCCAGCAGTTCATCGGCTTGCTCACCGAGTGCCTCCAGGCCGGCGACGACGGCATCCGGATCGAGACCGTCGCGCTCGGCGATCAGTCGCCCACGGCGGTTGGCAAGCTCCTGCTGCCGCTGCTCCAGCCCCTCGATGCGTGTGCGCTCCACCTGCGCGCTTTGCACGGCCTCGGCCGCGTGCTCGCTAAAGGCCTCCCAGCGCTGCCGCCACGCGTCCATGGCCCGTTGCGCCGCGATCGCTTGATCCGAGGCCCCCTCCTCCTCCGCCTGGACTTGCTCGATCTCGGGCGCCAGCTCCTGGAGGCGCGCGCGCACCACGGCGAGCTTGTCCTCGTCGTCCTGGATGGTCCGCTGCAGCTCTTCCAGTGACTGGCTGGTGGCGGCGAGGTCCTCCTCCTGCTGGCGACACAACTCGCGCTCGTGGTTGATCTGCTGATCGGTCCGGGAAATCTCGCTACCCAGGGCGTAGTAGCGCCCCTGGGCAGCATTCAACGCTTCACCCAGCTCACTGTGGCGCTCGCGCTGTTGCACGAGATCACGTTCCGCCGCCCGCTGGCAGGCGACCTCGGCTTCCAGTGCGTTGCGCTTGTCTTCCAGCGCGCGCTCGCCGATACGCATCTCCGCCGCGAGCTCGCGCAGGCGCAGCGCCAGCAACTCGGCGCGCAACTGACGCGCTTCGCTTTTTAGCGCCTTGTAACGCGCCGCCGTGCGGGCCTGACGGCTCAGTCTGTCGAGCTGACCGGCGACTTCCTCGCGCACATCGTCAAGGCGCTCCATGTTCTCCCGGGTGTCACGGATGCGGCGCTCGGTCTCCCGCCGGCGCTCCTTGTAAAGCGAAATTCCGGCTGCCTCCTCGAGATAGACCCGCAGTTCCTCGGGCCTGGCCTCGATAATGCGCGAAATCATACCCTGCTCAATGATGGAGTAGCTGCGGGGGCCCAGGCCGGTGCCCAGGAAAACCTCCGTGATGTCGCGCCTGCGGCAGCGCGTGCCATTGAGCAGATACTGGGACTGGGCCTCGCGATTGACCTGCCGCTTCACGGAGATCTCGCTGTAGCTGGCATACTGACCGCCCAGGGTGCCGTCACTGTTGTCGAATACCAGCTCGATGGACGCCTGACCCACCGGCTTGCGGGTGCTTGAGCCGTTAAAGATGACATCGGCCATGGATTCGCCGCGCAGGTGCTTGGCGGAACTCTCGCCCATCACCCAGCGCACGGCATCGATAACATTGGACTTGCCGCATCCGTTCGGCCCAACAACCCCCACAAGGTTACTGGGCAGATGAACGGTGGTCGGATCCAAGAACGATTTGAAACCCGCCAGTTTGATCTTCTTGAGCCGCATGAAAGGCGGTCATCCCTGTGTCATTCTGCGCTGCGCACATGGCCCGACAGCGAGCGGACCGGTAGACTTCCGGCTAACATCACTGGCTGCAACCGGAGCGGTTGGTGACGCCAACGACCCGGGTTGCGATTCAGGTTGCCATTATCCCGTCCACCCAAGCGATTGGAAAGCCATGCCAATGACAGCGAGACGCGATCTCGAGACATTTCCGAACCCGCAGCCGGAGCGTGACTATACCATCCGCATGCGGATCCCGGAGTTCACCTGCCTGTGTCCCAAGACCGGCCAGCCGGACTTTGCGACATTGCACCTCGAATACGTGCCGGATCGCGACTGCGTAGAACTCAAGTCTTTGAAACTTTATATATGGTCCTACCGGGACGAGGGGGCGTTCCATGAAAAGGTCACCCACGCCATTTTGAACGATCTCGTGGCCGCCACACAGCCGCGGTTCATGCGCCTGATTGGCGAATTCAACGTTCGGGGCGGCATCTATACCACCGTTATCGCAGAGCACCGTGCCCATGGCTGGACGCCGCCGCAGCCGGTGACCCTGCCCTGACCCCGAGCCAGCCGTGACTGAGTCGCGCCCCTACCGCGGTCGGTTCGCACCCAGCCCCACGGGTCCGCTGCATTTTGGCTCGTTGGTGGCCGCAGTGGGTTCTTATCTGGACGCCCGGCACCACTACGGCGAGTGGCTGCTGCGCATCGACGATATCGATCCGGCGCGGGAGCAAGCCGGCGCGGCGGACGGCATTCGCCACACCCTGGACATCTTTGGTTTCGAGCCGGACGGACCTGTCGTGTACCAAAGCCAGCGGCGCGAGGCCTACGACACCGCCGTGGAGCAGCTCTACTGGCAGGGGCTGGCCTTCCCGTGCGGTTGCACGCGCAAGATGGTCCTGCGCGATGGCCGCCCCGCCATGAACGGGGTCATTTACCCGGGCACCTGCCGCCAAGGGCTGCCAGCCGGGTGGGAAGCGCGCACCTGGAGGGCCCGTGCCGAGGGGAGCGTCCACATCCATGATGCTTTCCAGGGGCCCGTGACCGTGGACCTCGCCAGCGACGTCGGGGATTTCCTGATCCAGCGTGCGGACGGTTGGCCCGCGTATCACCTGGCCGCGGCTGTGGACGACGCGGCGAGCGGGATCACCCATGTGGTCCGGGGACACGACTTACTCCTGTGCACGCCGCCCCAGGTTCTGGTCATGGAATACCTGGGCGCCACCCCACCCACCTACGCACACCTGCCACTGGCGTTGAATGCCCAAGGCCGCAAACTGAGCAAGCAGAATCTGGCCCAGCCTCTGGACGACACGGCCCCCGCACGGCAACTCTTCGCGGCGCTCAAATTCCTTCGGCAGCGGCCACCTGCCCAACTCGCGGATGCCGATCTCGACACCCTCTGGCATTGGGCACTGGCCCATTGGGACGCCCGCCCATTGCGGGGCATGACCGCCGCACCGTGCGGAGAAGACGTGCCCCGGGAATGACGCCCCGGCACTGCGCTGCCGCCCTATGGCGAGCCGCGAAATCACTCGGAAAATCCAGTTCTCCCGGAGCAGAATGCTGTGCTACCTTAGGTAACACAAGGAAAACAACTGTCCGGAGGAGAATCGGCATGGCCCCGATACAGGATACCGGGCCGGGGGTGTCCAGTGTGTTGCTGTTCCTGCTTGGCCTGTTACTGATCGCTTCGCCGTTCTCGGCCTGGTGGATGAGTATCGGCGCGCCCTGGTATACGGCCTGGGTGCTCTGGGGGCTGCTCATCGGTCTGTCGGTGCTGCTGTCGCTGCGCTTGGGGCATTATGACACTTGACCTGGGTGTCATCTCGGCGGTTGCGGTCGGCTACTTGCTACTGTTGTTTCTGATCGCCTACATCACGGATCGGCAGTGGCTGCCAACGTGGCTGACGCGCAACCCACTGGTTTACGTGCTCTCCCTTGGCGTCTACGCAACCACCTGGAGCTATTACGGCAGCGTCGGGTTCGCCAAGGAGCAGGGCCTCAACTTTCTCACGATCTACCTGGGGGTCACGCTGGCGTTCGTGCTCACGCCCGTGCTGCTGATGCCGATCCTGCGCCTGACGCGCACGTATCAGCTCACCTCCGTCGCCGACCTGTTCGCGTTCCGCTTCAACAGCCAGATGGCGGGTATCGTGGTGACGCTGCTGATGCTCGCCGGGGTGCTGCCCTATATTGCCCTGCAAATTCGCGCTGTGGCCGAGTCCACGCAGGTCATGACGCGGGAAGCCTCGCCGGATGTGCTGGCATTCTGGTTCGTGGTGCTCGTTACAGGCTTCACCATAATCTTCGGCGCCCGGCACGTCTCGCCGCGGGAACACCACGACGGCCTGGTGGCCGCCATCGCCTTTGAGTCGCTGATGAAACTCGTGGCCCTGCTGTTGGTCGCCGGGGTTGCAATCTGGCAGGCGTTCGGCGGCCTCGGCGGAATGCATGCGTGGTTGGCCGCCAACCCGGAACACTTGGAGGCGCTTTACGCGCCCGCCAGGGAAGGGCCCTGGGTCAGTCTCCTGGTGCTGGCCTTCGCCGCCGGTTTCCTGCTTCCGCGACAGTTTCACATGCTGTTCGCAGAGAACCAGAACCCCGGCCACCTGAATGTTGCCAGCTGGGGATTCCCTCTGTTCCTCCTGGCGCTGACCCTGGCGATTCCACCCATACTCTGGGCTGCTGAAGTCCTGCAACCCGGAACCCCCGCGGACTACCACGTCCTCGGAATCTCACTGGCCAGCGGTAGCACCACCCTGGCACTGCTGGCCTACCTCGGTGGGATATCCGCTGCCAGCGCCATGATCGTGGTCAGTACCCTGGCCATCTCCTCGATGACGCTCAACCACCTGGTGCTGCCCTTCGCCGGCCCGCAACCGCACCGGGACCTGTACGGCGCCCTGCGCTGGGCGAGGCGTATCGTCATGGTCGCCGTCATCGCCGCCGGATACGGCTTCTACCAGATCCTGGAGCCTACCTCGGGGCTCGTCGGCTGGGGGTTGATCTCTTTCCTGGCCATGGCCCAGCTGCTGCCTGGGATCATCGGCCTGCTCTTCTGGCCTCGGGCCACCAGCGGCGGTTTCATTGCCGGTCTGCTCGGTGGATCGGCCGTGTGGGTGTTCACCGTGCTGCTGCCCCCGGTGACCGGCGACAGCACCATGGCGTGGCTGGGTCTGGCAAGTGCTGGAGAAGGGCAACCGGCCATTTACCAGTCCGCAACATTCTGGTCCCTCGCGCTGAACAGCGTCCTGTTCGTTGTCATTTCGCTGCTGAGCCGCCCGGACGAGCGCGAGCGCGAGGCAGCGGCCGTGTGCCGCGATCTCAACCCCACCCTTCCGGTGGGTGATCTGCACGCCCGCTCCCCGCAGCAGTTCGTCAAACGGCTCGCCTCGGTCATGGGCAAGAGCGCAGCGCACAAGGAGGTGGAAAAGGCCGTCCGGGAACGAGGGCTGCACTGGGACGAAACTCGCCCGACTCACCTCCACGGGCTGCGTGCCCAGGTCGAACGCAATATTTCCGGGATGATGGGTCCAGTGCTCGCGCGCATGATCGTGGACGAGCGCCTGCAGATGGACACCCAGAGCCGGACGGCGCTGGCGCAAAACGTCCGCCTCATCGAGGACCGCCTCGAGACCTCGCGCACGCGCCTGCGCGGTCTGGCTGCGGAGTTGGACCGGCTACGTCGCTACCACCGCCAGATCATCGAGGACCTGCCGCTTGGGGTTTGCGCCGTGGCCCAGGGCGGGCGCCTGGTGCGCTGGAACGCGGCCATCGCCGAGCTGACCCAAATCTCCATGTCCGATGTTGTGGGCCGTCACCTGGACGAACTCCCGGCGCCATGGGGCCCATTGCTGGCCTCATTCCACAAATCAGACCAGGACCATTGGCACCGCCAGGAGATCCACACAGATGATCAACCCCGCTGGTACAGCCTGCACAAGGCCACCATCGAGGATCCGGCCAACAGCAACCGCGGCGATGATACCGTGCTGCTGGTCGAAGATCTGACCGATGTCTCGCTACTGGAACAAGAGCTGGCCCATAGCGAACGGCTGGCCTCCATTGGCCGACTTGCCGCCGGCGTCGCCCACGAGATCGGCAATCCCGTGACCGGGATCTGCTGTCTGGCCCAGGAGCTACGCGATGACCACACGGATGCTGAGCGCACCGCCGCCATCGCCGAGGACGTGCTCACTCAGGCCCAGCGGATCAACAACATCGTCCAGAGCCTTGTGCGATACGCCCATGGGGGCGTGGGCAACCAGCGCCCGCCGGAGCCGGTCGATCTGGCCCAGACCGTCGATGAGGCGATTCGCCTGACCACGCTAAGCCGGCGCGCCCGTGTCGTGCGCTTCGACAATCAACTGCCGCAGAACGTGATCGTCAGCGGCGATCCACAGCAGCTGGTGCAGGTGTTCGTAAACCTGTTCAGCAACGCGACCGATGCCTGCGCCGACCAAATCGACGAAGCGCGCGTCGAAATCTTGCAGACGCGCCAGGAGGATGACTGGTTTGCCGTTGTCGTCCATGACAACGGTGGCGGCATCTCCGCCGACGTCCTGGATCACGTTCTGGAGCCGTTCGTGACGACGAAACGGCCCGGCCATGGAACGGGGCTGGGGCTCCCCCTGGTTTACAACATCGTGCGGGAGCACGGCGGCGAGGTACTCATCGAAAACCGTGGCGGCGGCACCCGCGTCACACTGCGCCTGCGGGCAATGCCGGCGCAGAAAGACGATGGCATGGCGCTCGATCACGGGTAGGCTCACTGAAAGACACCGGGAACTTGGCATAACCATGGCATACATTCTCATCATTGAAGACGAGAAAGTGATCCGGCAGGCGCTGCGCCGGCTGCTGGAGAAACGCCAGCATAGCGTCGCCGAGGCAGACTCCGTGGAGGCCGCGCGACGCCAGAGCGAACTCACCGAATTCGATCTCATCATTGCCGATCTACGCCTGCCGGGCGTTGCCGGCACGGCCGTGCTGGAATGCGCCCCGCGGGTACCGACAATCATAATGACCAGTTACGCCAGCGTGCGCTCGGCAGTGGAGGCAATGAAGCTGGGCGCACTGGATTACATTGCCAAGCCCTTCGACAACGACGAGCTGCTGCTTACGGTGCAACGGGCGCTTAAGGAAAATCGCATGCAGCGACAAAACGCTGCCCTCAAAGCCGACCTGAACCGGGATTATCCCGTCGCGGGCATTGTCGGCAACTGTAAAGCCATGCGTGATGTCTTTGACCGCATTGCCCGCGTGGCGCCAACCACAACCACCGTGTTGATCCTGGGCGAATCCGGCACGGGCAAGGAGCTCGTCGCGCGGGCGCTGCACGAGAAAAGCGAACGCCACGACGGGCCCATGATCACGGTAAATTGCGCGGCCATTCCGGATACGCTCATCGAGGCGGAGCTCTTCGGCCACGAAAAAGGCGCGTTCACCGGGGCTGTGGGTGCCCGCCAGGGTCTGGTGGAGTCCGCCGACGGTGGGACTTTGTTCCTTGACGAGATCGGCGAACTCCCCCTGGCCGCGCAGGCGCGGCTACTCCGGGTCTTGCAGGAGGGCGAGATTCGCCGTGTCGGTTCGTCCCAGCCCCGGCACGTGGACGTGCGTCTGCTCGCGGCGACCCACCGCGACCTCGCGAGCCGGGTGAGCGACGGCGCATTCCGGGAGGATCTCTATTTCCGCATCAATGTCATGGAAATCGGATTACCGCCTCTGCGCGAACGCGGCGACGACCTGCCCGAGCTTGCCCGGCACCTGCTGGAGCGGGCCTGCACACGCCTCAAGAGCCCTCCCATGCACTTCAGCAACGAGACCCTGGAGCGCATCCGCAGCTACAAATGGCCGGGCAACGTGCGCGAGCTGGAGAACGCCCTGGAGCGCGCGGTCATCCTCAGCGACAGCGTTGTGATCACGCCGGATATTCTGGGTTTGCGGCCGAACGCCGAGCCTGCGCCCGACCCAGCCAACCCGGGCCTGTCGCTGGAGGGCTACTTCCGGCAGTTCGTCCTGGCCAATCAGGACCAATACACGGAAACGGAGCTGGCACGGCGGCTGGGCATCAGCCGCAAAGCGCTGTGGGAAAAGCGCCAACGCCTGGGTATTCCGCGCAAGCAGCGCCCCGAGGAGGTGTAGCCATTGTGTCGGCCTCGAGTGTGATTAACACCACCGTGCACCAGCGGTCGCGCAGCCGCTACCCGCGCTCACAGTATTGGCAATCGCCCCGGCGTTTGAGGTAGCCTGTGCGGTTACGTTTAAAATCCTATACGGGGCAGGTGGTTGGCAATTTCCTTCAGGCATCACCGCTGGCTGACCCGCGCCCATGCAGATTGATCCAGGCACGCAACCACCGGAAATACTGCGCGCGGCTGCTAGGCTTGGCAGTAGCAGGACTGCGAAATGACGAGCCGGCGGTGAACGTTGGCCGTCCAAATCCAAAGGAGGAGTCATCCGATGTCCGACACGAAGGTCTATCCCGTTCCCGCAGACGTTGCGAAACAGGCGCATATTGATGCCGACACCTACCGGGAGATGTACAAGCGCTCACTGGACGATGCGGACGCATTCTGGGCTGAGCAGGCCGAGCGGCTGACCTGGTTCAAGCGCTGGGACACAGTGAACAGCTCCGATCTCGAGAAAGGTGAGATCCGCTGGTTCGACGGCGGCCGCCTGAATGCCGCCTACAACTGCCTGGATCGCCACCTCGACAGCCGGGGCGATCAGACGGCCATCATCTGGGAGCCGGACGATCCCAACAAGGATGCCGTTCAGCACATCACGTACCGGCAGCTCCACGAGCGGGTCTCGCGCTTTGCCAACGCCTTGCGGGACAGGGGAGTCAAACGCGGCGACCGCGTGGCCATCTACCTGCCCATGGTGCCGGAAGCCGCCGTGGCGATGCTTGCCTGCACGCGCATTGGCGCCATTCATTCCGTGGTCTTTGGTGGCTTCTCGCCCCACGGTTTGCGTGATCGCGTTCTGGACTCCGACTGCCGCGTTGTCGTGACCGCAGATGAGAGTGCCCGCGGCGGACGCAGCTTCCCGCTGAAGGCGAACGCCGACGAGGCGCTGCAGGAATGCCCCGACGTGCACACCCTGGTGGTGGTCCAGCGCACCGGCAACAAGGTTGACTGGGATGACAACCGCGACGTCTGGTTCCACGAGCTGGAACAAGCGGCCTCCCCGGAGTGCCCCGCCGAGGAGATGGAGTCCGAGGACCCATTGTTCATTCTGTATACCTCCGGATCCACCGGCAAACCAAAGGGCGTGCTCCACACCACGGGCGGTTACCTGCTCGGCGCAGGCCTTACCCATAAGTACGTGTTCGACTACCACGACGGCGATGTTTATTGGTGCACCGCCGACGTCGGCTGGGTGACGGGTCACACCTACATCGTCTACGGCCCGTTGGTGAATGGCGCGACATCGGTCATGTTCGAAGGCGTGCCCACTTACCCCGACGCCGGCCGCATGTGGGATGTCGTGGACAAGCACAATGTGTCCATCTTTTACACGGCGCCTACAGCCATCCGTGCGTTGATCGCGAAAGGCGACGAGCCGGTAAAGAAGTACAGCCGCAAGTCGCTGCGCATCCTCGGTACCGTCGGCGAGCCCATCAACCCGCAAGCCTGGGAGTGGTACTACAACGTGGTGGGCGATGGCCGCTGCCCCATCGTCGACACCTGGTGGCAGACGGAAACCGGCTCCATCATGATTACGCCACTGCCCGGCGCCACGGACCTCAAGCCCGGTGCGGCCAGTATGCCGTTCTTCGGGGTCGAGCCGCAGCTGGTGGACAACGACGGCAACCTGCTGGAGGGCGCCACCGACGGCAACCTTTGCATCGCGCGCTCCTGGCCGTCGATGATGCGCACCATCTACGGCGACCACAAGCGATTCATGGAAACGTACCTCTCCGCCTTTAAGGGCAAGTACTTCACCGGGGACGGCGCCCGGCGGGACGAGGACGGCTACTACTGGATCACCGGTCGCGTGGACGACGTGCTCAACGTCTCCGGACACCGCATGGGTACCGCCGAAGTGGAGAGCGCCCTGGTGTTGCACCCGAAGGTGGCCGAGGCCGCAGTCGTGGGCTTTCCGCACGATGTCAAGGGCGAGGGCATCTACGCCTACGTGACCCTTATGGGCGGCGAGCAACCGTCCGAGGAATTGCGCAAGGAGCTGGTGGATATCGTTCGCAAGGAAATCGGTGCCATTGCCAAACCTGACTTCATCCAGTGGGCTCCCGGGCTACCGAAGACGCGCTCCGGGAAGATCATGCGCCGTATCCTGCGCAAGGTTGCGTCCAACGAGCTGGATAGCCTCGGCGATACCAGCACCCTGGCCGATCCCTCAGTCGTGGACGAACTCATCGAAAATCGAGAGAACCGGTAGCAGCGTTGCCTGGCCCCGTCCCTTGAGTAAGGGTGCCAGGCAGACTGCGCAAGCAGCGCCACATGTACCCACCTTCCCGGCTGCGTTCACCCATGTGCAGCCGGGTTGGGTGGTCTGTGGTCTCGATGGCCTCTTCGCGACAGGACGTCGGGTGCGCCGACCGAGAGGCGCTACAACGATTTCAAAAGATGGCCCCCGTCGACCGGCAGCGCGATGCCATTGACGAATGAGCCCGCATCAGAGGCGAGCAGCAGGAGCGGGCCCGACAGTTCGGGGAGGTCGCCGAGACGTTTGCTGGGAATATTGTCCCTGACATAGCTCTGCCCCCGGTCACTCTTGAAGAAATCCCGATTCATTTCCGTCTCGAAATAGCCGGGGCAGATCGCGTTCACGCGAATGCGGTAACGCATCAGTTCGAGGGCCATGTGCCGCGTAAGCTGCACCACACCGGCCTTGGAGGTGGCGTACAGGGACTCGCCGAACTGCACACCGAGTCCGAGCAGGGAGGCGATATTGACGATACTCCCCGGCTGACCGGCTTGCTTCATGCGTTCGGCTCCGACCCGGGCGACGCGCCAGGCCGCCTTGAGGTTGGTCTCCATGACGTGGTCCCAGTCGGCCTCGGTTGTCTTCAGGAACGACCGGGACTGTGCAACGCCGGCATTGTTAACCAGCACATCCACAACGCCGTAGGCCTGCTCGGCGGCGTCGAACCCCTTCCCGACGCTGTCTGCATCGGTCACATCCATGGCGATCGCAGTGGCCTCTCCGCCCGCTGCCCCGATCCCGTCCACCAGTTCGCGCAGGCGGTCCTGGCGGCGCGCCGCGACCACGACGCGAGCACCATTACCGGCGAGCACACGCGCGAAATGTGCGCCCAGACCGCTGGAGGCGCCGGTCACCAGTGCGACCCGGCCCGTCATGTCAAAAAGGGCATCATTCATGGGCTTCTCCGTTGTTCGCTGTGAATCGGGCTGAGCGCAATCGATTCAGTACCGCCATGAGTTCGACCAGGCGCGGGCGTACCAAATCGCCGTCGGGCCGGCCAGTAAGCTCGGACCAGGGCTTGTCCAGATACGCCCGGAACCAGGACGGTACCTCGTCAAGGGCCGCGTCCCTGCGAACACCCGCGGCCGGCAGCACCAACCCGATGGCGCGCACCTGGGAGGCATCGACGAGTTGTTCCAGGGCGCGCAGGTCGACCACGTCGTCGCCGAATTCCAGGGCGTCGGTCCCGCGGACCTTAACCCGCCGCTTCCCGCGTTTGCCCGCCGGTTCAACGGAGCGGACGTCCAGCGTGCGCGGGCGCGGGGCCGCCAATGGCGCCTGAGCCTCAACGTGTCGCACGCTGTCGAAGTCACGCGCGATCCGGTGGGCTTTGCAGGTAACGTCCCGGGGCTGGTAGTCATGCATCTGAATGACGGTATCCGCCGCGCCGAGATAGTCGCCGGACCCGCCCATGACCAACACAGTGGAGACGCCCAGCCGGTCACGCAGCTCGGCAATGCGGTCCACGAACGGCGTAATCGGCTCTTCGGCCTTCGCCACCAATGCCTGCATACGGGCATCGCGAATCATGAAGTTGGTCGCGGACGTATCCTCGTCCACAAGCAGCGTGCGTGCACCCAATTCCAGGGCCTCCTGCAATGCGGCCGCCTGGCTGGTGGAACCGGAAGCCAGTTCCGTGGAAAAGGCTGTGGTGGATTTACCATAGGGCAGCCCGTTGATAAACGGCGACAGATCCATGGCGTGGACGGCACGACCATCCTCCGCGCGCAGCTTGACGGCCTCGGCGTCGGCGACGACCCGGTCACGCCCGTCGCCCGGGATGTGGTCGTAGACACCGTTTTGCACTGCGCTCAGCAGCGTCGACTTGCCGTGAAAGCCACCGCCGACGATCAGGGTAATACCGCGCGGAACACCCAGGCCCGCCAAGGGCCCCGCGTTGGGCGTGTGCAACTCGACGCGCAGGCTCGCCGGCGCCCGAAAGGCGATGGCGTCCGCCAGAGGACGATCGTCCACGCCGGAGCGGCGTGGCAACACCGCCTCGTCGGCTACAAAGGCGACGAGGCCCTGGCGACCCAAGGCAGCGCGCAAAGCCACCTGGTCCTCCACCCCATCGCAGTGGAGCCGCAACGCCTGCTCATCCAGGTGTTCCCTGCGCGCACTCTGCCGGATCACCCGGGGCAGCGTCCGGCAAAGGAGATCCCTGGCCGTTTTGCCGAGGATGGAGCGCCCATTGGCCGGAAGGTTGACGGTAAACCGCAGCTCCACGCCCTCATCGGTAAAGAGCACGGCAGTGCGGTCCAGTACCGTCTCGCGACCGGCATCAATTCGGATCTCGGGAGCGCTCCGCGCCGCCTCCCGGAAGACCCGACCCAGCCAGTCCCGGGCTGCCCTGGCCCTTGGTTCGGGTTCTCGAGCCGCATCCGGCAAACGCGCCTCGTGCCAGGGCATGATGGCACGCAGGCGGGATGGCGCTGCGAAGGGGTCGCCCTGCACGTGATCCACGTACAGTGCGAAGTCGTCGAAAGCGTACGCACCCGTGAGCTGCCGATAGGCCTTGTACCCTTTACCATCGATATTCAGCAGTATGGATTGCAGGCGTTTCATCCATCCTCCATGCAGGTGCGCCAGGTGCCCGTCAACACCATCAGGCGTGGCGCCGCATCCAGTCCAACCGGCTGGCGAATCGCTGGCGCCAGGAGTCGGCGAGGACGTCCAAGGTCGCAAGGGCCTCCAGGTCGTCCATCGTCGGCCGCCGGGCGTTGTGCATGGCCCACATGTCCGCCAGGGAATACCCATGCGTGGCACGGTCCAACCGCTCGGCCACGTCGCCTGGGCCGAGATAGCCCGTTTCCAGTACCCGGTACAACCAGCCCGAACGCCCCGTCTCGGCCACTTCCCGCGCCAGCTCGGGGAGATTGAGCCGGTGACTAATCTTCCAGCAGGGTTGCCGCGGCTGGCTGATCTGAACCACAGCCGTGCCCATCCGAAAGACATCACCAACGGCAACGCTACCCTCGGTGAGCCCGCTCGTGGAAACATTCTCACCAAACACGCCGGGGCGAAGCAGGGAGGCCGCTTGCGGGTATACCGATGCCCAGACCCCGTAATGTTCCGCGGGATAATGGCTGAGCGCGCGCTCCGCCCCACCGTGGGCCTTGCGGTCGCCCTGCTGATCGTCGGCAAGCCCACCATCCCCCAGTGCCACCGCGTGCTGCACCGGCTGCTTGTAGATGGCCGTCGGTCTGCCATCGCCTTCCATCCGGCGGACCCGTCCCTGGTAGACGCCCGTGATGGTCACGAATTCTGTCATTCGATGCCTCCGCATTGTCCCAAATGAGCACCAGTGTTAGAGGATGTCCAGACTACAACGTGACGATGCCGCTGTGCACGGGGAACCGTGACTCGGCAGCGGCCGCCGAAACAGGTATCGTGTCTGCGCGCTGGCATGGGAGGAACCGGGTAAACGCGCATGCGATTACTGGGCGTTGGAGATCTGCATCTGGGGCGCCGCTCTGGGCGTCTGCCTGATGCCGTCAAGGCCCGCCTGGGGGAGCGGCGCCTCGGACCCGCGGGGGCGCTGGAGCGGCTCGTGGAGGCGGCCCGGCGCGAGGGCGTCGACGTCGTCGCCTTTGCCGGTGATGTCGTGGAGCAGGCGGACGACTTCTTCGAAGCCTTCGCCGAACTGCGCCGAGGCGTCACCGCGCTGGTCGAGTCCGGTATCACCGTGGTCGGTGTCGCCGGCAACCACGACGTGCAGGTTCTACCCCAGTTGGCGGAGGAAGTCGCCGGGTTCCGACTCCTCGGCCGCGGCGGTACCTGGGAAGCCGTGGACCTGACCGGGGCCGACGGGACGACCGTACGCGTGTACGGCTGGTCGTTCCCCTCCCCCATCACGCCGGATAACCCCCTGGCCGGCCAATCCTTCAACGCTCCCCAGGGCCCCATGCTGGGTCTGCTTCATTGCGATCGCGACCACCGCGACAGCCATCACGCGCCGGTTTCCAGCCGTGAGCTCCATGCGGCCGGACTGGACGCCTGGCTGCTCGGTCACATACACAAACCCGACGCACTGGCAGCGAACCAACCCTCGGGTTATCTTGGTTCGGTGACTGCCCTTCGCGCCAGTGAGACGGGCGCCCGGGGCCCATGGCTATACACCATTGAATCCGGCGAGATTCGCAGCATCACTCACTGGCCTCTGGCGCCTCTGCGCTGGGAGGTCCTGGACGTGGATCTCACCGACCTGGCGGATGCGACCGAAGCGCGCTCCCGGATCCTGGCCAGCGCCGAGGCCACGGCCCGACAACTCAGCGATGACACGTTCCGCCCCGACGCCCTTGGGTTGCGGCTGCGCCTCCACGGCCGCACGCGGCTGCGGCGGGAGGTCGCGGCTCTGCTCGCCAATGAAGACCTGAGCGACCTGCCACTGGCCGGCGGCATGCACGGCTTTGTCGGGCACTGGTGGCTGAATACGCGCCCCGAGATCGATCTCCAGACCCTGGCACAACGCCCAGACCCGGCGGGTCTGCTGGCCCGCCGGCTGCAACTGCTCGAGGACGCACCCGCGGGCGACCCGGAGCGGCAGGCGTTACTCGATCGTGCGCGCGCTCACCTCCAGGCCGTGCAACGGGACCCGGCCTGGAGCAGGCTTGACACCAGCGATCCGGACGAGGCGACCCTTCTCGACTGGCTGCGACGCGGAGCGCTCACCAGCCTCGATGAGCTGCTGGCTCAGCGCAGAGAGGGGACTCCGTGAAGCTCGTGTCACTGTACATACACCGGTTGCCGGGCCTGCGCGAACCCATTGCCATCGACACGTTCGGTGCTGGCATTAACGTCGTCACCGGCCCAAACGCCTCCGGCAAGAGCAGCCTGCTGCGGGCACTGCGTCTACTGCTCGCACCCCGCCCCGATGACCCAGGCAATCTAATGCTCGAGGCCGTGTTCAGCGACGCCGACCACCGCTGGCATACGGAGCGGGTGGGACGGGACGTCATTTGGCAGCGCGACGGTGTTGTGCACACGCCGCCGGCGCTGCCGGATGCCGAGGCCCTGGGCGGCTATTTCCTGCCCATCGATGAACTCTTGCAGATGACGCGAAGCGACCGGACCGTCGTCGCCCATCTCCGGCGGGAACTGGCTGGCGGTTATGACTTGCCCGCGTTGCAAGCCGACGGCGGGCCACTGGCCGTCCACCCACGACGGGACCGACACGCTGCGGACGCCCTGGGACGAGCCGAGCAACAGCTGCGCACAGCAGAGGCCGGCAACCGGGAACTGCTGGCCAAGCGCGAACGCCTGCCGGAACTCGAGGAGGCCATTCGCCGGGCCGGCGACGCCCTGCGACGCGCGGAACACTGCGGCGCGGCCGTCGCCCTGGTCGACGCCCGTGAGGCCACCCGTGAGGCCCAGGCGCGCCTGCAGCAGTTCCCGGAAATCATGCCCGAGGGCATCGAGGCCGGAGAGCTGGAGCGTCTCGAGCAAAACCACGACCGGGAGCGGCAGATCGCGAAGCAGGCCCACGCCCAGGCCGCAGCGGCGCTGCAGCGCGTGCAGGCAACCGGGCTGGCGGATTGCAGCGAGGGACAGCCGGATATTCCGGCCATGCGCCGGCGCCTGGAGGAACTACGCGAGCTGACCGCACACCTGAATCAGGCCCGGGAGGAGACGTACAAGGCCGCCTCCCGCGCGCGGGAGGCGGCAAGCCTGCTGGGGTCGGAACCGCCAGCGTCGCCCGCGTTGGAGCAACACACGATGGCGCGCCTTGAGGAAGCCGCCCAGGACATGTCCCAGGCCCTGGCGGCATGGCACCAGGCACAGGCCGAAGCCGATGCCCAGGCCGCCCGGGAGCAGGCAGCCGAAGGCGCTGCCGCGCAGCGTTCACCGTGGCGCAACAGGGCCGCCATCATGCTGGTGTGCGCAGGCGTCGGTGCGTTGGCCTACAACGCTCTGGCGGCGCAACCTGCCCTGACACTGATTGCGGCTATCCTTTGCCTGGGTGCTCTGGGCTGGCTGGCCTGGCAATCGGAGCGTTCGATGAGCCGCGCCACCATGGATCCCGGTTTTGATGAGCGCATGGACGCCGCCCGTTCACGACTTGAGCGGGCGCGGGCGCAGCTCCATGAGCTGGCCGCGGCAACCGGGCTCACCCTGGACCCGGAGACCCTGCCCCACCACTTCCAGCTCCTGGTCCAACGCACGGCCAAATGGGATGAAGCGCTGCTGGCGCAGCGGGAGGCGGAAGCGCGCTGCCGCCAGCTTGTTGAGCGCGTGGCACCGCTGGGCACGGCGTTGGCCGACTCTCTCCGACGGTGGGACGTACCCCCGGAGAGCTCGGCACCGGCCGAGCTTGGGCGCGCACTGGATCAGCTGGACCAGCGCCTCGAGACCGCCGCTGAGGCCCGACGCACCCGCACCAGGGCGTTGGAACAGGCCGAACGGGCCGAGGCCGCGGCGCGGGAAGCGGCCGTCGCCCTGGACCGGCTGTATCGGCGCGCCGGCCTGGAGCCGGGCGAGCGGGAGACGCTGCTTGCCCGGCTCCATGACCTGCCTGCCTGGTACGCCGCTCGTGAAGCCATGCGCAACGCCACCGTCCGGGAGGATGCCGCCCGCGAGCGGCTTGCCGACGCGCCGGCCGACCTGCTGGAACGTGCCGAGGCCGATGACAGGGCCGCCCTGAGGGAGCAACTGCACCTTGCCGAGGCGGCAGCGGATGAGCACCCAAGGCTCCTGCGGGAGCAGGGCGAGATCCTGCAAGCGCTGCGCGAGGCGCAGCGGCAACTGCGCCTGGAGGAAGCCCGCGCGGCCCGTGATCAGGCCCGTGAAATGCTGGCCGAGCGTCTGGACCAGCGCATGGTCGCGGAAGCCGCCCGCTTTCTGCTCAACGATGTGGAGCAACACCACCGCCGGGACCAACAACCCGAGGCCATACGCCTGGCCGACCAGCGGCTGCGCCGGTTCACCCACGACGCATTTACCCTGGAAATCAACGGGGCCGGCGAACCCTGCGCCCGGGAGAGCGCCACTGGCAGCGTCCGCGACCTTGACGCCCTGTCCGTGGGCACGCGCATGCAATTACTGATAGCCCTGCGCATGGCCTGGGTGGAGCAGCAGGAAGGCCATCATGTGCCACTGCCACTGCTCCTCGACGAGGCGCTGACCACCACCGACCCCCGACGGTTCGATGCCGTAGCCAACACCTTGCATGCACTGACCCGCGAAGAGGGGCGCCAGCTGCTGTATCTGACCGCGCAGCCCGAGGACGTGCAACGTTGGCTGCGGGCGACGGGTGAACGGCCCCACGTCATCGATCTTACGCGCCTGCAAGGACCGACGCCGCCCGCACTGACGCTGTCAGAGCCCGAAGCGGTTTCCCCTCCCGATGGCCACAATGCGGCGAGCTATGCCGAGCTGCTGGGTGTTACTGCCATCAACCCGCTGGCCGATGCCGGCTCGCTGCATCTGTTGTATGTGCTCGACGACGACCTCCCGTTCCTCTACAGGCTGCTCACTGACTTCCGCCTGGAAACCGTCGGCCAGGCCGAGAGCTTCCTCCAGGGCCCGCTCGCCGGCCGGCATCTGGACAATGCCGAGCTGGAGCGTCTCCAGCGGCGTATCCTCGCCGCCCGCGCTTGGGTGGATGCCTGGCGCATCGGTCGCGGCACACCCGTGGATCGCCCCGCCCTGGAGCAAAGCACGATGAGCAACTGGAAACACCTGGATGCCTTGGCCGAGCGGGCCGCCAGCGTCGGCGGCGACCCTAAGGCATTTCTCGATTCGCTGCGCGAGGATCGCATTCCCGGCGTGGGCGACAAGCGCATCGAACAGATCGCGGACTGGCTCGCAGACGCCGGACTCCTGGACCCGCGGCGCCCTCTGAGCCGCACGGAGCGGTATCATTATGTCCTGGGACGCCTTCCGGGGCACCGACAGGCCGTTGCCGACGCACAGCAGGTCACCGCGGTGCTGGAGGCCGCGGCGGCACCGGCTGGGGCGGAGGCAAGGCCCACGATGTCAGAAGCGTAGACCGACCGCTTGCAACACAGAGATTGCCGGCCGCTGCGACGTGCCAGTCTGTGTCCGTCCATGAGTGACGGTGCCGCACCTTCGGCGCAGCAAAATGGGCCGTGCGGCTGAGGATGCCTCGGCGCGGTGTGACCCGGGCTCGTTATCTGAGCGGCGGTCTCGCGGCGCACTTCTACTTCCACCGGGCAAAAAAAACCCGGCCGCAAGGGCCGGGGGGCGCAGGTTGGGGACAGGATGCGCCAACGCGAGAAGCACTTCAGCAGACGACCACGGCAACACGCTCCCTGGTGTACTGCGTTGACGCCATAGTCTAGTGCAACGATAACGATTAAACAACACTTGTATAGGTAGTGAACAAGTATCGGACCGGACAAGCCTGCCCGCCCGTCACAGATCGCCGCCCCGTCGAGTCAGCCGTGAACCTGCCGCCAGCCCCAACGCACGATCCCGAGCAGCAGCAACAAAACAGCGAACCAGAACACCAGCGAGATCACGCCGGACCAGAATACGTATGACTCAACGGTAAAGCCGAAACCGTACTCAATCACGATATCCGGCCGTGTGCGGGCCAGCCAGTCCATGAATACACCCCCCGGCCACAGCAGCACGCGTTGCCAGGGTGACAAGGGTAATGTGTCAAACACGAGGCCTCCTGCAGTGGATGGGAATCACAGCCTCTCCAGTCTATCAATGCCTGCCGAGCTAGTGTCCTGTAACCACCGCCCACTACATAACCTCAGTACTTGGCGAAGCGTCCCGCCGCTGCCAGGGCGAGCACAAAGACGAGCCCCAGCACCAGGAAGCTCCACTGGAACCCGACGGTGTAGGCTTCCCGGTAGAGTTCGGGCGGTATGCTCGTGAGCAACGCCTCCTTGGTAACCGGATCGTCAGGCAGCAGGCGGCGCGCCTCCCGCAGTGCGCGCCACTCCAGGAGCACCGCCAGGCTGGTGACGCCGATGGCACCCCCGAGTTGCTGGGAGAACTGCAGGGCGCCGGCACCCTGCGCCGTGCGACTGAGGGGCAGCCGGTACAGCGAGCCCGTCTGAATCGCCGGCATCCCCAGCCCGAGCCCAACACGGCCCAGGGCCACCCATGCCGTCACCGCGAGGACTCCCGTCTGCGGGCCAGCAAACCCCAGCGCCAGGCAGGACAACGCCATGATCACGAGCCCCGCAGCAATGGGGACCACCGTACGTACCCGATCCGCCAGGTGGCCGCCCAACGGGAAGGCCGCGGCCATGACCAGCCCCGCGGGCATCAGAACGAGTCCCGCTGCCGTGGGGGAGAGTTCCTGAATCTCCTGGACGAACAGCGGGATCAGGTAGGTCGAGCCGAATAGCCCTGCACCGAACAGCAGGGCGATGGTGGAACCGGCGGCGAACGCAGGGGCCTGATACAGCCGCGGGTCCAGCAGGGGTTCCCGGGCAAGTAACTGCCTGGCCACGAATCCGAGGGACAAGCCCAGCACAGCGATCAGGGTTGGCAGCACCGGCCAAGAGGTCCAGCCCAGGCGCTGGCCACTGACCATGGACCACAACAGCCCCGTCACCGCCAGCCCGAGCATCAGCACGCTGAGCCAGTCCAGCTGCACCCGCCGGCCGGCGCCCCGCCGTACAGGTACAAGAAACACCGCCAGGGCGCCGCCAAGGACTGCCGTCGGCACCGGCAGGGCCATGACCGCGCGCCAGCCCACCGCGTCCACAAGCACCCCACCCAGCGCCGGGCCGATGGCCGGACCAAGAATCACCCCAAGCCCAAACAGCCCGATACCAAGCCCGCGCTGACGTTGCGGGAACACCTGGTAAATCAGGGTGATCGCCAACGGCTGCAACACACCCGCCACAAGCCCCTGCAACACGCGCGCGAGGATCACAAGCTCCAGCGCTGCGGCCCAGACCCCGAGCAGCGAGGCCAACACGAACACCAGCAGGCCAAAGACGTAGACACGCCGCATGCCGAAGCGCTGCAGCGCCCAGGCGTTGAGCAGAATGGCTGTGGTCATGGCCGCGAGAAATCCAGTGGAAAGCCAGTGTGCCTCCCGCTGGCCGACGTCGAAGTCGTGCATCACATCTGGGATGGCGACGTTCACGACCGTGGTCGCGACCGCCGTGGACAGCGTTCCCAACATGACGGTGACAAGCGCCATCCACTTGTAACCGGCGCCGTAGCGAGCGAAAAGCCGCTCCACTTCCTGTTCCACGGGGCACTACTCCTTACGGTGTCATCGATCAGCGGCCAGCCACCAGCCAACAGCAATTGGTCTGAACAGACGCTAAGGTGAGTGCAACAGTAACGTCAGAGGACCAACGGCGGTCACAATAACAGGCCACAACAGGTCTCCCTATCCGGGAAGCCGGTTGGCCGTCGGAGAGTGGACCCCCGCCGCCGAAGCATTCTCGGTGCATGACGCCGACAATGCGGGATGCACGCGCAATGAGCGGCTACGGGATCGAACGACCCGTCCTGGGCCGAACGCCCGGCCGGTGCGTGTCATTTCCGCGCGCAAGGGAGTCCATCAGAACCCTGCACCCGGCTGAGACAGGTACGCCGCCTCCTCCGGGGTGTTCTCCCGCCCCAGAATGGCGTTGCGGTGCGGAAACCGCCCAAACCGCCGGATGACCTCTCGGTGGCGCTCCGCGTAATCGGTGAAGCCTCGGAACTTGGCTTGATCCCTTGCCGGTGCCGCCTGCTCCAGTTCGCGAAAGCACGCAACGCAGCGATGCTGCATCGCCATATCCTCAGCATGCTCGAGCGGCATGTACAGAAACACCCGCTCGATCAGGCGCAGTCCGAGATCCTCCCCTCGATCCAGCGCCTCGAGCGCGTGGGCCAACGCACGGGCATCCCCCGCGAAGGCGGCTGGGGTATGGCGGTGGATGTTGCGGGTAAACTGATCCAGTGTCACCACCAGCGCCAACCGTCCCGGCGGTGTCTGCGCCCAGGCATCCAGCTCCCCGGCCAGCGCCGCGCTGACTTGCGCACCGAAGCGACGCCGAATCTCGGCATCCTGGGCCTCGCTCTTGCTAAACCACCGCGCCGAGCGGTCGACCTCGGGCCCATCGCCCAAAGGCTGATCCCCGAACCAGAATGCAAGCGTGTCCTCGATCGCACGGTCCATCGGGCAGGCTCCTGCGTGGTGACCGCCAACGTGCTGGCGGCCGTGCCTAAAATTAGGTGTGGCAAGATTATAGAGCGTTCGAGATGGGAGTAGGGGCGCCATGCGATTGCCGCAAGACACACACATGACTCGTCTGTCATAATTTGGGCGTCAAATCGAAAGGTGGGTGCGAACGCGGATGAACACAGAGGAGGCGTTACGGGAGAGAGAAGAGCGTTACCGGATGCTCGTCGAGTCCATCGAGCAGGGGTTCTGCGTCTTCGAGGTGCTGTTCGACGCCGACGGTCGCGCCTCCGACTACCGCTGGCTGGAGGCTAATCCGGCCTTCGAACGCCACACCGGGTTGATCAACCCGGTTGGCAAGACAGCGCGCGAACTTGTGCCGGAACTGGAGCGGCACTGGCTCGTGATCTACGGCCGTGTCGCCCTGACCGGCGCACCGCGGCGCTTTGTGGAACAGTCCAAGGCGTTGGGCCGTTGGTTTGCTGTCGAGGCCTTTCGCGTGGGGAAGCCGGAGCGCCGGCAGGTCGCCCTGTTGTTCTCCGACATTACTGCACGCAAACGGGCCGAGCACGCGCTGCGGGACAGCGAAGCGCGGCAGCGGTTTTTGTTGGAACTCAACGATCGGCTGCGGCCATTATCCGACCCGCAAGCGATCATGTCGGCTGCTGCCGAGGCGCTCGGCCGCCGGCTCAACCTGGCCGTGGTCGGTTATGCGGACGTCGGAGCAGACGGCCAGACCGTGGTCGGGGGCGGTGAATACAGCGATGGCCGAATGGTGGCCATCCGCGGGCCACACCGCATCTTCGAGTATGGTGACCGCTTCGGCCCGGCCATGCACGCCGGCCGCGATGTCGCATACACGGACATCAGCACCGAAGCGCGCGGAACCACCGATGGCTCAGAGGAAATTCAGGCGATGGAGCTGCGCGCGGCGGCGGCTATTCCGCTGATCAGGGACGCTCGCCTGGTCGCTTACCTCTATGCCATGGATACTGAGCCCCGTGCATGGCGGGACCATGAGCTCAGCCTATTGCGTCAGGTTGCCGAGCGCACCTGGGCTGCTGTCAAGCGTGCGAACGCCGAGCAGGCACTGCGCCAAAGTGAAGCGAAGTACCGGGCGCTGTTCGAGTCGATGCATGAGGGGCTGCTGCTCATTGAAGTGATCTTCGTCGATGGCGAGCCGGTCGACCCCCGGTGCCTGGAGGCGAATCCGGCGGCAATCAAGATGGTGGGTCAGGATTACACGGGCCACCGGCTGAGCGACGTATGGCCGCAGACCGACCCGACGTGGAGCGAGATGTGCGACCGCGTCGTTCGCACCGGCGAAGGAGAGCACCTCGAGCGGTGGGCACGGTCGCTGAACACACTATTCGATGTTCATGTTTTCAAAACCGGCGACGCTCACAGCAATCGAGTTGCTGTCTTGTTTCACGATATCACCGAGCGCGAGCGCGCGCGGGAGCACATTCAATTCCTCGCCTGGTACGACCCGCTGACGCAGTTGCCCAACAGGCGCCTGCTGCTCGACCGGCTCCAGCACGCCTTATCGGCCTGTTCCCGCAATCGCCATAAAGGCGCGGTTTTTTTCCTCGATCTGGATAACTTCAAGACCCTCAACGACACCCTGGGCCACGACACGGGCGACCTGCTGCTTAAGCAGGCAGCCTCGCGCCTGTGCACTGCCATGCGCGAGAGCGATACCGTGGGCCGCCTCGGCGGCGACGAATTCGTGATCATTATCGAACAACTTAGCGACGACGCCGAGGCGGCCGCCGTGCAGGCGAAGACGGTGGGCGAGAAGATTCTTGCCACGCTTCGCAAGCCCTATGCGCTTGCCGGCCGTGAACACCACGCCACCACCAGCGTTGGACTCGCCTTGTTCGGAGACCGAGACGACACCGTGGATGAGGTCATGAAGCGGGCGGATCTCGCCATGTATCGTGCCAAAGCAATGGGTCGCAATACCCTGCAACTGTTCGATCCGGCGATGCAGGCCGCCGTCAACCGGCGCGCCAGTCTGGAGGTGGAGATCCGTGAGGGTCTGGAGCGCCGGGAATTCCATGCCTATTACCAACCCCAGGTTGACGCGAGCGGGCGCCTTTCGGGGCTGGAAGCGCTGGCGCGCTGGCAGCATCCGCGGCGCGGCCTGATTGGCCCGGCGGAGTTCATTCCCATGGCCGAGGAAACCGGGCTGATCATCCCCCTGGGCCGCGTCATGCTGGAGGCTGTCTGCGAACGGCTTGCAACCTGGTCCAAAACCCCGCAGACAGCCCACCTGACCCTGGCACTCAATGTCAGTGCCACCGAGTTCCATCATCCGGACTTTGCACAGCGGGTATTGGATGTCATCCGTCACACCGGTGCTAATCCGCAGCGGCTCACACTGGAACTAACTGAAGCCGTGCTGGTTAAAGATGTGGAGGACGCTGTCGCCAAGATGAGCACCCTGAGCGCCCAGGGTGTGCGCTTTTCGTTGGACGACTTCGGAACGGGCTACTCATCGCTGTACAATCTCAGGCGCCTGCCCCTGAGCGAGTTGAAGCTCGATCAACGCTTTGTCAGGGATGTTCTCACCGATCCCAGTGATGCCATCATCGTGCGCACGATGATTGTCCTGGCCGATAGCCTGGGCCTGGCGACCATTGCCGAGGGCGTGGAGACGGAAGCGGTGCGGGATTACCTGCACGGCAACAATTGCCTCGCCTACCAGGGCTACCTGTTTGCTCCGCCGTTATCAGCCGGCAAACTGGACACTTTTTTACGGGTTGCCTAATGGCGGCCCGGTGGCTCGCCCGTGCACCCGCGGCAGACACACGACATCGGTTTGTGTGGTGACTGGTCCCAACAAATGGGAAAAGTACGGAGGCGCCGCCATGATGCGGAAGCTGTCATACCCTTTGGCGCGCAATCCCTCCAAGAGCGCCGCTGCATCGTAAGCGCCGGGGTTTAGTTCCATGACAACAACGGGACGGTCGCGCATCAACACCGGTTCAAGCCCGTTGATCACGCGGGCCTCAAACCCTTCGACGTCGAGTTTGATCACATCGATGCGAGGGTGCCTCCGGGCCTCCCACCAGCCGCTGAATCGCCGCACCTGCACCGTAACGCTGCGCTCGCCAGCGCCTGGTTCCCGGAGGGATGCGGCCCCGTCATTGCTCGCGGGAACACTCAGGGTCGTCGTTGCATCCTCGTCACCCAAGGCGAACGTATGGACCTCCACACACCCTTCTAGCCCGTTGGCCGAGACGGCTTGCCGGAGCAACTGGTACGCCTGTGGGTTGGGTTCGAATGCGTGGACAGTCCCATGTTGACCCACGGCTCGCGCGAGATCGAGGGAGACCACGCCCGCGTTGGCACCAATATCCAGTACGGTCGCACCCGGAGAAGCACTTCGCTCAAGCCAATACGCCACGCCCGCCTGAGTGCGCCCGTGAATATAGGCATCCCACTGCGATTTCTGCCGTATATCGTGTTTCACGTGGAAGCCACGATATTGATAGGACCGCCAAGCGGGGTGTTCTGCACCCCGCAACGCCCGATAATGCCCCCGCCTCAAGGCGGCCAGCAGGCCGTCAGCCTCGAGCCGTGTCGCCATTCGAAAAAGCCAGCGCTCGTACCAACGCTGCGGTAACGGCGGAGCGACGAGCGTATGCTCACCCTCTTGCCGGATCAGGGATTCCAGCAACGCGAGCGACGCGTCCTGGCGACGGGTCAACCGTGCAGCATAGTGCCGGGCCCATGACCGCAGCGGCGCTGTGAGAAACGGTGCCGTTTGCATCCCCTTTATTCTCCTGCTGGATTGTCGTTACGATCGCATTGCCGCCGAGCGTGTCGGCCCAAGATGACCAGGGGGCACGACGGTGCCATGGCACTGCTCGCCAGCCGAGACGTCATAGGATACCCTCTCAGCTCCCAATAGCATTGCCATGCGCGTCCGCCGTATCGCGTGGACGTAAAGACTTTGGACCAATTGACCGGTCAGCTCGCCTGCGACAATGACAGCACAACTCGACCAAGAGGGTGTGGCAACGGGACAGCAACACGGCATCGATATCGCCTTGTTCGGAGCCTTTCCGGCTGAAGGGGGTGTTCCGCGGCACCTTGCGAATGTCATCAAGGTTTGGGTGGGGCTCGGTTTGTCTGTGCAAATCATCAGCTATCGCGGCGGCACCTGCTTTTACCCCGACGAGATCGGCCATATGGTCTCGTTCGTTGATCTGGGCACCCGCAGTAAATGGACGACGCTTCCGGCGTTATGGTGGCATCTACGGCGGGTGCGCCCGAAGGTGATCATGTCGACCGCGCACTTGGCCAACATCATTGTCGCGCGCATGCGCTCACTGCCCTCCCTCGAGACAATCGGACTATCAGGCGTACCAGTCCACCGCATCTATAACGGTGTCGTCACTCCACGGCATCGCGAGCTCGGCGATGAAGGCGTCGACCATCCCTGGCTGTGCAACGATACGGACATTCCGGTCGTGCTCACGGCCGGGCGCCTTGCGCCGCAAAAGGATCAGAGCCGCCTGGTTGATGCCGTGGCGCGGTTGCGTCGCGAACGCAGTGTTCGATTGATCATTCTCGGGGATGGTCCCCTTCGACAGGCACTACAGGAGCGCGCGGATGATTATGGCGACGGCGAAGCCTGGCTGTCCATGCCCGGCTTCGTGGGCAATCCCTACGCCTGGATGGCGAAGGCCGATGTGTTTGTCCTGTGCTCGCTCTGGGAGGGTTTCGGCAATGTGCTCGCAGAGGCGCTAGCGCTGGATGTTCCGGTCGTGGCGACGGACTGCCCCAGCGGGCCGGCAGAAATCATCGATGGTGGCCGCTACGGTCATCTCGTCCCACCAGCCGACACCGAGGCATTGACCCAGGCGATTCGCCGCGCCCTGGATGGCGACCACCCCGTCTTCGATTCCGACGAGGCTGTCTCAGAGTTTACCGCGCAGACCTCGGCGCGGCGGCATCTGGAGATCTTCGAATTGCCCCCTGGGGCGCGAGGCGCCGGGCGATGAGTGATGCGCCGCCACTCCTGGCAATTCTCGCACCGCTCAAGCAATGGGGTGGCATCGAACGGAACCTGGTGGATCTCTGCCGGGAGTTCGTCGCGCGGGGAGTTGGCGTGGAGTTTCTCCTCACCCGGGGTGGCCAGGTGCCGTATCCCCATGAGTTTCCCCCGGAGGTTCGCATTGTGGACCTGCAGACCCGCGGGAAGCTGGATGCGGTTCCAAGGTTTATCCGGTACCTGCGTGCGAGCCGGCCACAGGCCGTACTGACGGCGAAGGACCATGCGGCCAAGGTCGCCGTGCTGGCCCGGATTCTTGCGCGACACGACGTGCGCGTGGTGGTGAAAGTCACCAACACGCTGAGCCAGACGTTGCGACGCGGCGGCAAACGGCGCGCGGCAAAGTGGCTCTACCCCTATGCCGACCGGATTATCGCCATCTCCGAAGGGGTGCGGGACGACCTGATCTCGAAGTTCCACTTCCCGCCGGAGAAAATCAGGCTGATCTACAACCCGGTCGTCACCCCCGCGCTGCTGCGCCGCTCCGCGATCGCGGTCGACCATCCATGGTTCCGTCCTGGCGCGCAGGTGCCGGTCATCCTCGGCGCCGGCCGCCTGAGCGCCTCCAAGGACTTCGCCACGTTGCTGGAGGCGTTTGCGATCGTCCGCCGCGAACACCCGGCCCGGCTCGTCATTCTCGGCGAAGGCCCGGAGCGGCGCGCGCTCGAATCCAAAGTGGCCGCACTCGACATCGCTGGCGATGTGCTCCTGCCAGGCTACGTTCAGGATCCCATTCCCTGGATGGCGGGTGCCAGCCTGTTCGTCCTGTCCTCCCGTTACGAGGGACTCGGCAATGTGCTGATCGAGGCGATGGCGGTGGGAACGCCGCTCGTCTCGACCGACTGCCCCAGCGGACCCGCCGAGATTCTGGAGGGGGGGCGGCATGGCGCGCTGGTCCCCGTCGGTGACCCGTGCGCGCTTGCGCGCGCGATCCGGGACACGCTCGATGCGCCTCCCAACGGCGCGGCTTTACGGGAGGCCGCGCAGCGCTTCCGGAGTGATCGGATCGCCGAGGAGTACCTGGATGTCCTCGGGCTGCACCCCAGAGGGGCTCCTCGCGATGCCTGAGCGCGTTGCCCTGCTGTTCGCGACCTCGGGCCATAGCGGCGTCGACCGCGTCATCCACAATCTGCTGCCCGAGTTCGCGCACAGCGGCGCCGCCTTCGATCTGCTGGTCATTGGCGGCCATGGACCATCAATTCCCGAAGCGCTGCCGTGTTCCATTCGGATTGTTCGCCTACCCGTTCGCACCAAGAAGCTGGTGTTCCCCGCGCTGATCCCCTACCTGCTCCGCCATCGCCCCACGGCGCTTCTCACCGCGAACCACCAGCTCAACCGCGCTGCGCTGCTCGCCCGCCGCCTGACGGGGATCCCGGCGCGCGTTGCCATTCGTATGGGCATGTCGCTGACGGCAATGGGCGCCGAGATGCGGCCCGCGCAGCGTGAGCGCTTGTTCCGCTCCATGCGTCACTGGTATCCGACGGCTGACGCCGTGATTGCGCCCTCGCAAGGCGTCGGCGAGGACTTGGTGCAGATTGCCACCGTCCGTCGCGAGCGCCTGCATGTGATTCGCAACCCGCTGGTCAATGCGCAGCTCCACCGTATGGCCGCGGACACGCCCGACCACCCCTGGTTCGCGGCCGGGCAACCCCCGATCATTCTGGGCGCGGGCTCCCTCGAGCCACGCAAGGACTTCGCCACTCTCATCCGTGCATTCGCGTGCGTCCGGGAGGAGATCGACTGCAAGCTGGTGATTCTGGGCGAAGGAGGGGAACGCGGCAGACTGTCGTCACTCGCCGTGGAGCTTGGCGTCGCGGACGCGCTGGACATGCCCGGATTTGCAGCCAACCCCTATCAGTACATGCGCCGCGCGGCGGTGTTCGCACTCTCATCGCGCCGGGAAGGCGCCTCTGCGGTCATTGTCGAGGCGCTTGCCTGCGGCACGCCTGTGGTATCGACGGATTGCCCCTCCGGGCCGGCCGAGGTGCTCCAGCCCATGGGCGCACGGGCGCTGGCTGCCGTCGGTGACCACGAGGCGCTGGCCAGGCAGCTTCTCAACATGCTCAAAGACCCGCTCTCACCACAGACCTTGTCGGGGTTGATTACCGAGCACGAGGCGAGCGCGAGCGCGCGCGCGTACCTCAACGCCATTATCGGTCCCTAATCGCGGGGCCTCTGCTGCCCAAGACAGGCACGATCTGAGCGTTCCAACACCGACCGGTGGAACATTAGTATCATTGTGGCGTTTTCTATCACCCACACATCAGGCGTAAGGCTCCCGCGCTCAGCCATATGGAGGCACCTGGACATGCACGACTACTGGAAGCGCCTGCGTCGCAACTGGCTGATGCGCCGCGCGGACATTCATATCGTCTCGTTTCCGAAGTGTGGCCGTACATGGCTCGTTCTCATGCTCTCCAAGGTAATCGAGCTGCATTATGGAGTGTCCATCGATAATCCCCTGAAACTTCGCCGCTACACGCGCAAGTGCCGTGATCTCCCTTTGATATTGCAGCACCACGATGGAGGCCCGGAATTCCAGCGTGCGGAGGAGGTGGAAACGGACAAGTCCTTTTACCGCGGCAGCAAGGTCGTTTTCCTCGTGCGCGATCCGCGCGATGTCACCGTCTCGGCATACTTCCAGAAGACCAAGCGCAACATCAACTTCCACGGCACAATAAGGGAGTACGTCTACGAACCTGTGGGCAGCATCGAGACCAATATCGCCTTTTACAACATCTGGGCCGAGAACCGAGGGATACCGGATGATTTTCTGCTCCTGACCTACGAGAATCTACATGCTGATGCAACGCGCGAGCTGGAACGACTGGTACGCTTCGTTGGCATCAAAGGCGTTAGCACTGAGACACTGCAGACTGCGGTCGATGCCTGCACTTTCGAGAACATGCGGCGGCTGGAATCCACTAACGCGCTGGGCAGTGGCCGTCTGGCTCCGCGCGACGTCGACGACCAAAGCACCTACAAGACCCGGGAAGGCCGGATCGGCGGTTATGTCGATCACCTGGAGCCGCCTGAAATCGCGCATGTAGATCGCTTGATTGGCGCGCGACTCCACGACGATTACGCCTTCTACAAACTGTGACAGTCGACGCTACCCGGCCGCTCAACCGCCAGTCATCATGATTGGCCTGCACCGATCAGCCAGCAATGGGCCACCCCGGGGCCCTATGACGACGTCGGGCCGGTTGCGCCCATCCGGATCAGCGTGCCGCGGCCGGTTGAGGCTTTACCTAACCAACACGGGTGCCGAATGACCTGAGTACGGCAAACCTGGCGGCATGCGACAGTTTTAGCTATTGAAGAGGATCCATCTGGTGATGACCCGCCTGGACAAGCTGCTTCTCGCCGAGACCGTGCGGCAGCACCCGAACGGGCGAAATCTCCTGCTGGGCGATGATCGCGCCAAGGAAGCGGCACTGCAGGTCCACGGTGACCCACAAGCGCGGCTTCTGGCCCTGGTTGCCAACGCCCGCGCCTGCGAGGGTCTCAAAGAGGCCAACGACAGCATCATCGGCAGCCTTCGGCAGGCCGGTGCCTTTTTGCTCGTCGTTGCCTTGTTCCTGGGATGGGCCGCAAGTCGGACCGCAATCCAGGCGAGCAGCGGAGAGACGATCGATATTCTGCTGGCGCTGACGCTGCTCGCGGGACCACCCCTCCTCGGCCTTGTTATCCTGGCGATGGTGCTTGCCCTGACCCCCGTCTGGCGCCCGCTGGCCGGTGGACTTCGGGCGCTATTCCAGGGGGCACCCCCTCCCCCGACGGCAAAGGCGCCCGCTCCAGGGTCCTGGCGTGCACCAATCGGCCGGGCTCTGGTGGCAACATCACGGCTAATTTCCAGGATGTCACCGGCTCACCCGGAGACCGCGATCAACCGGCAGGCGGCACTCAGGGCCCTTACACGCCAGCTGGGCGAAGCCACGCTTGGCCGATGCATTGCCGCGCTCTACTCCCACCTGTTCTGGGTAGCCTTCTCGCTTGGGGCGTTGCTCGGCTGCTGGATTCTACTGGTCTTTGTCCAGTATGACTTTGTCTGGGGTACAACAATACTTGCCGACGCGCAGATCGATGCCCTCCTGCGCGGCATCGGCTGGATCCCCGGCATGCTGGGCGCACCGGCGCCCACCGGCGAGATGATCCACGATGCGCGCATCGGCACCGAGGCCGGCACATCCTCAAGGGCCGCCTGGGGGTGGTTCCTGGTCACCGCGCTAGCGGTGTACGGCCTGGGTCCGCGCCTGCTCCTCGGGGCCGTATACGCACTGCGCCTGCGGCGGCTGAGCCGTCAGTTAACCCTTGATACGGGTCACCCGTTCTTCCAGGACTTGCTACTGTCACTGCGCCGCGCCGAAGGCGCTGACCGCCCCCTGGGCCAGCGACCGCCAGACGTGCTGCAACGCGAGACACCGATTGCTCCCCCACAGACGCGTGGCAGCGGCTCATCCTTTGCGCTCATCGCCCTGGAGCTGGACGACCCGGATGGCTGGCCTCCCACGACTGACCACTGGCAGTGCATGACGCTCGGGCATATCACGACTCGCGCGGATGCCAGGCGGACGCTTGCAAAGCTGGAGGCCCTGTCCCCACGGCCTGCTTTTGTGGTGGTTGCGGTGTCGATGGTGCGAACGCCCGACCGAGGGGCGACGGAGCAACTCGCCGCGATTGCGTGCGCCGCAAGTGTGCCGGTAC
Organism: Aquisalimonas sp.; assembly: GCF_007120195.1. GTDB lineage: Bacteria > Pseudomonadota > Gammaproteobacteria > Nitrococcales > Aquisalimonadaceae > Aquisalimonas. Next base: position 15,945 of record NZ_SKOG01000049.1, on the reverse strand, counting down.
TGATGATTATCACAGAAGTCGACCGACTGACCGCGCGCGGGGAGGATGGGGATCGGCGCGAACAGGACTGGATCGAGCGGGCACAGCGCGCCGGGGTCACGGCAACACTGGTTGCAGACTGGAAGCGGTTGCGGCACATCAGCCAAAGGGAGCTGGAGTCCATGTTGTTCACCACTGCACCCAACGCCGCACCCAACGCAACCCAGTAATGGCAACCACCGACATGCAGGACAGGAACGCAGACCCAGGTGCAGGAACCGGCCACGACCTGCACCTCGTGGTGGCGGGCCACACCAACGTGGGGAAGACGTCTTTGCTGCGGACGCTGGGCCGCACCGCGACGTACGGGGAGGTGTCATCCTCGCCATCGACTACCCAGCAAGTACAGCCGCTGCCCTTGATCGACACGCCCGACATCCGGGTGACCTGCTACGACACCCCCGGATTGGAGAACTCGACCGAACTCGTCGAGACACTGGAAAACGCGCGCCGCAACCGCCACGACAATGCCACGGTCCTCCTTTCCATGCTCGACAGCGCCGCCATGCGCAGTCGCTACGAGCAGGAGCTGCGGGTGCTCGACCAGATCCTGGCAAGCGATGCCTGCATCTATGTCATCGACGCCCGGGAGCCGGTGCTGGAGAAGTACCTCGACGAACTCCTGATTCTAGCCAGCTGCGGGCGGCCGTTGTTGCCCCTGCTTAACTTCACGGCCTGCCAGGCGAGCCGGGAGACACAGTGGCGCGAAGCGCTGCGCAGGCAGGGGCATCAGGTCATCGTCGGCTTCGACGCGGTCGTGTATCGATGGGACGCCGAACACCGCCTTTACAAGAGCCTCGGCTTGATTCTGCCGTCATCCGAGCGCGCCCTTGAGGCGCTCATCGCCAGCCGTGCCCGGGAGGCGGACTGGCGACTCGAGGCAGCGACCATGGCGCTTGCCACGGCGCTGATTGATTGCGCGGCGTGCCAGGACACGGCGCCGGTCGATTCCATTGAGCGAAGAAACGCCGCCGAGCGCCGTATGCGCCACTTCGTCCACTGGCGCGAGCAGCAGCTCATGGACGATATCCTCAAGGCGTTCAACTACGCGCCCGAACTCCTGGGCGACCGAGTCCATGACGACATTCAGGCCTGGCAGTGGCAGAGCGATCCGTTCTCCGAGAGCACCCTGCGCTACTACGGCGTCAAGTCCATGGGCCCCGTCGCCAGCGGGGCGCTGGCCGGCAGCGCCCTCGACGCATCAACAGGTGGCACGTTACTCGGCGCCGGCACCGTCGCCGGCGGGCTGTTGGGCGCAGGAATCGCCGGGAGAAAAATGCTCCGGAGCACCTTCAGCCGCTACGCCTATGGCATCGAGGTACTGAAGGTGAGCGAGGCCGTAATCCGGCTCATTGCCCTGCGCAATCTTCAGCTCATTGCCACCCTGCAATTGCGCGGGCATGCGAGCATGAATGCCGTCAACACGACCAATGCCCACGCTGTGGCGCCCTTCGGGCGTACACTTCCAAAGGAGCTGATGCGCGCCCGGGACAGCCCGGATTGGTCGACCTATCACGCAGGACAACACCATGGCCTTGAGCCGGCGTCGCAGGGCCATCCAGAGCAGACGCCGGGGGACGGCGGTTCCCTGTCGGTATCGGTCGGGTTTCCCAGCAGCACGTCCGATGCCAGAGAGAAGGCACTGAAATCACTCCGGAACCGCCTCTTTCAGGCGGTTCCGGCTCCTGACTCATAACACGCGCGATTGGCTATGCGCATCGCTTGGTAGGGCTCTAGGGCTAGAGGGCCGGGGAAAAGACCAGCCATACGATCCCGGCCAGCCCACCGCCGAGCAGTGGCGCCACGATCGGCACCCAGCTGTACGCCCAGTCGGACGTGCCCTTGCCAGGAATCGGAAGCAACTGATGCATGATTCGCGGTCCGAGGTCGCGAGCCGGGTTGATTGCGTACCCCGTTGGGCCACCCAGTGAAAGACCGATACCCCACACCAGGAAACCGACCACAAGGGGCCACATGCCGGCGGTCCAGGCGTCCCGGAGATCCACGGTCGCCATTTCGCCGAACGCCTGACCGCCTCCGATGACAATGGCGAAGATGCCGAAGACGAGCATGAACGTGCCGATGACCTCGGTGAGGAAGTTGGGACCATAACCGCGCACTGCGGGGATCGTGGAATGCGCCGCGAGCTTCAGCGTAGGGTCGTCGGTGAGCGCCCAGTGCTGGTAGTAGCAAAGGTAAACGAGAAACGAGCCAAACGCGGCACCGGCGACCTGCGCCAGAAAATAGCCAGGCACGAGCGCCCAATCGAATTGGCCGCCAACCGCAAGGCCGAATGTGACGGCAGGGTTGATGTGCGCTCCACTCAACCAACCCATCGCGTACACGGCCATGGCAACGGCGATTCCCCAGCCGGTGGCAATGACGATCCATCCGCTATTGTTACCCTTCGTGCCCTTCAGGACCACGTTGGCGACGACCCCGTTGCCGAGCAGGATCAGGATTGCGGTACCAATGAACTCCCCAAGATAGACCATGGAAAATACCTCCAAAAAATTGCGATTTCTGAACTGATTGGTTCAAATTAACCACATTTGCCGCATCCGCCTGCTCAACTGACGCAGGGCACCACCTTCTGCTTCTTTATGATCGCCGGGCTATGTGCCCTCAGGGCGGCGCTTGCGCACCTTCACACCCTGCGCCCTGGCCTCCCCTTCGGTGAACCCGACCCAGGCGTTCTCGGACACAGCGCTCCACGGCGTCTTCCGGCACGCATTCGCCGCGACGCTCGGCTGGTCAGTGCATTAATTGGCGGCAGACTCGCTTGAACGTGGTCGCCACGCAGGAGCGCTCGTTCTCTTCGGGCGCTCTGCCGTGGCTATTACGGCTACTCCTCGTCCTTCTCCCAGCTCATGGTGCGTTTGACCGCCTTCTTCCAGCCCTTGTAATACTTATCCCGGAGGGCCGGGTCCATGTTGGGCTCGAAGGTTCGGTCAAGGGCGCCCTTATTCTTGACCTCATCCTTGGTCCAGACCCCGACAGCGATGCCTGCGAGGTAGGCGGCACCCAGAGCGGTGCTCTCGGTGATCATCGGGCGCTCCACGTTAACCCCCAGCATGTCCGCCTGGAACTGCATGATCACGTTGTTGGCCACCGCACCGCCGTCCACGCGCAGGGCTTTCAGGGTAATCCCGGAATCGGCCTGCATGGCGTCGATCACGTCCTTGGTCTGATAGCCCAGGGACTCCAACGTGGCCCGTGTGATGTGCTCCTTGCGGGTGCCACGGGTGAGCCCGAAGATGGCGCCACGGGCGTACATATCCCAGTAGGGGGCGCCCAGGCCCGCAAAGGCTGGCACCACGTAAACACCACCGGAGTCCTTCACCTTGGTGGCGTAATACTCGGAGTCCACCGCGGAGTCGATGAGCTTAAGCTCGTCACGCAGCCACTGGATGGCGGCCCCGGCGATGAAAATGGCACCCTCCAGGGCGTACTCCACCTTGTCATCCAGGCCCCAGGCGATGGTGGTCAACAGGCCCGATTGCGACACCACCGGTGTCTCGCCGGTGTTCATCAGCAGGAAGCAGCCTGTGCCGTAGGTGTTCTTGACCATGCCCTTCTCGAAGCACGTCTGACCAAACAACGCAGCCTGCTGGTCACCCGCAATCCCGGCGATGGGAACCCGTGCGCCGCCGAACATCTCGGCTCCGGTGGTGCCGTAGACCTCGCTGGACGGCCGCACCTCCGGAAGCATGGATGCCGGGATGCCCAGCTCACTCAGCATTTTCTGGTCCCATTCCAGCGTGCGGATGTTGTAGAGCAGGGTGCGCGAGGCGTTGCTGTAGTCGGTGACATGGCACTCGCCGCGGGTGAGGTTCCACACTAGCCAGGTGTCCATCGTCCCGAACAACAGCTCGCCGCGCTCGGCGCGCTCACGAACCCCTTCGACGTTGTCGAGGATCCAGCGAACCTTGGTGCCGGAGAAATAGGCATCAACCATCAGACCCGTTGTCTCCCGAATGTAGTCCTCGAGACCGCGGGCCTTGAGCTCGTCGCACAGGGCTGCCGTGCGGCGATCCTGCCAGACAATGGCGTTGTACACAGGCTTACCGGTGTTGCGGTCCCAAACCACCGTGGTCTCACGCTGGTTGGTGATGCCGATACCTGCCACCTCGGAGGGCTTGATCCCGTGGGTTTCCAGGACCTCGCGGGCAACCCCCATCTGCGAGCCCCAAATCTCCATGGCATCGTGCTCGACCCAGCCGGGGGTGGGGTAGTGCTGGGTGAATTCCTTCTGGGCGGTGCCTACGATGTTCGCATCGCGATCAAACACGATGGCGCGGCAGCTGGTCGTACCCTGATCAAACGCCAGGATGTATTGATTGGCCATGGTTCAACTCCTCCGATTCGTTGGTTTTCCACCCGAGGTGGATAGTGCTGGTGAAGCGCAACCGCCCTTACTTAGGGCGCTGTTTCCGATGTCACGAGGGTTGCTCGACGCCGCGCCGCTGCCACCGCAGTAGCCACACTGATCACAATGACGCTAAGGGCGATCACCGTCGCCAGCGGATTGGTGGCGACGAACAGGATGATCGTTCCGATGATTTCCTTAAGAAATGGTGCCATTGCAGTCTTCTCCTCGCGTTGTTGCCCTTATTGTGAAACGACAGGGTGTAGCCCCTGCTCTTCCTCGATCTCACTAGGGTGCTCCAGTTTTGCTCGGTACCCCGTGAAGTGAAGTGCCTTCGCCCTGTGGCGACGCGGACAGTGCCGTGTCTTCGTTGCCACCCCATCCAAGTCTTCAGCCGCGCCGTCTTGACACACGTTGTTCGCTCTGGGAGTGGTCGCGTCCTGAGTCATCCCCATCCCGTGGCTGCCCCGGGCTACTTGCGGTCACCTGCACAGTGTATGTAAAACTGGCACTCTGCATGCTCGAGTTTTTTCTTCCTTGGTTTAACATGAAAGATAACACCATCAACATGAAGGTCAAGGCGAAAATTTCTGAATACTTACGAATGGCAATGCTCACAGCACAGCGGTCAGCACCCACGAGGAGCCGCGGAGCGTTGCGCCAGACACGCGCCGAATACGACAATGGCGCCTTTGAGATCAATGGGTTAGCCTAACGTGTCGGCCCCCAAATGCCATGGATTAGGAGATCGGCCATGCCACGCACAACCGGGATCGGTGCACCCCCCGATCTGGCAAAGAATCATCGCGACCGCCGGAGTGAGCACGTCACCCCGCGCGAGCTGGTCACCATGCCAGGAGGTGTTCGATCATGAACTTTCGGCAGAACGAGCTCGTCCGGACGGTCCGAGAGCAAGGGTTCAGCTCGATTGAGGACCTCGCGCAGACGTTTGATGTCACGCCGCAAACGATTCGCCGAGACGTGAATGCGCTCGCCGACGAGGGCCTGGTGCGGCGCTACCACGGCGGCGTAGCGCCGGCCTCCGGCGCCGAGAACGTGGCCTATATCGCCCGCTGCGGCCTTCTTCTGCCGGAGAAGCAGCGGATCGCGGCGTTGCTCGCCGAGCACATACCCAACCGAGCATCGCTGTTCATTAACCTCGGCACCACCACCGAGGCGGTCGCCGCGGCCTTGACGGGGCACGCCGGGCTGCGGGTGATCACCAACAACCTCAATGTGGCGACCATGCTCTGCGACGACCCCAGATCCGAAGTCGTCATTACCTCCGGCCTGGTTCGCGGGCGGGACCGCGGTGTGACCGGTGAGGCGACCATCGATTTCATCCGCCAATTCAAGGCGGACTACGGCGTCATCGGCATCTCCGGCATCGACTCGGACGGCACCCTGCGCGACTTCGACTACCGCGAGGTGCGCGTGTCCCAGGCTATCCTCGCCCATTCGCGACGGGTGTTCCTGGCAGCCGACCACAGCAAGTTTGGCCGTGACGCCCTGGTGGAACTCGGCCACTTGTCCCAGATCGACGTCCTGTTCACGGATGCATCCCCGCCACCGGCCATGATCCCAGTACTCGTGGAAGCGGGCGTTAAGGTGCAGGTGGCCTCGGCCACCGGGACAGGCATCGAGCCCGAGGAATCGTACACTGGCTGAGCGTCGCACTATGCGCGAGATACGACTTACCATCATCGCTCAGTGCGGCCGCATTGCGCCTAACCGCAACCGCCTGTGGCACAGCGCCAGCCAATAGCACCGCGATGAACGATGTCCCTTCTCCACCGGGCTGCCGCTGTGGAGAGGCTGTACACAAGCGCCCTGTTGCAGCGGAGCAGCAGCCGACGAGCCATCAAGTCGCTGCGTAAGCAGAACCGAAAAGAATCGTTTCATAATGTTGCTAGTCGAAATATTATGCACTATTGTGTGTGCATAAGGTCGCGAGTGTATGGTTCGCTGCTCATCGTGTACGAACTTAAACGCACGCTGGCCGGATGGACCTTGTGCGCAGGGCGCGAAGACCGGCCATAAGCCATGGATCCAAGCGATCGAGAACAATGGCCTGGCTGAGACAAGCTGCCTGAAGAGAGGAGGAGAATATTCATGGTCAAGTACGATTCACTGGCCATTCAACCCGCTCGAAATTCCCGATCGCGGGCATCCGCCTCCCCGCGGGCTCGACGCGAGGTGGCTTATCGCAGCCTGCGCCCATGCCCGTGGTGGCAGTCCGTGCTCTCCCCCCTTGTTGCCGGCCACACGACAGCGGTTTTTGTACACCAACAGCCTCCGCCGCTTCCCGGGGACACAGAGCAACCAGCACGCCACTGACGCAAAACCCGGCGGCGTAATCGACGGCAAGTGCAGCCTACGGAGTATGGAATCATGACATCACGGATCCCCCAGGACCTCAGCGAGCGTCGTTTCGACCTCATTGTTATCGGCGCAGGTGTCAACGGGGCCGGCATCGCGCGGGACGCATCCCTGCGGGGTCTGAAGGTGCTCGTACTGGAGCAGGACGACCTGTGCAGCGGCACATCGAGCTGGAACAGCCGACTGATCCACGGCGGCCTGCGTTATCTCGAGCACGCTGAGCTGGGCTTGGTGCGCGAGTCGCTGCGGGACCGGGAGATTCTACTGCGCACCGCGCCCCACTTGGTGCGCCCGCTTCCGCTGCTGATCCCCATCTACAACACCAATAAGCGCGGGCCGTTGCTGGTGCGGTTGGGTATGATCGCCTACGATTTCCTGTCCTACGACAAGACGCTTCCCCGCCATCGTATGTTTAAGCGCGACAAGGTGCTGGCCGAGGAACCCGGGCTTAACCCCGAGGGCCTGCGCGGGGCCGCCATGTATTACGACGCCCAAGTCACTTTTCCGGAGCGGCTGGTGCTGGAGAATCTCCTCTCCGCCCGGGAGAACGGCGCTGAGCTGATCACTTACGCACGTGCCGGACGCATCCTGCTCGACGAGGCGAGTTCCACGGTGCAAGGCGTTGAGTTCGAGGATCGCCTCGGCGGCGGCAGTCACCAGGCCTACGCCGGTGCGGTCATCAACGTCGCCGGCCCATGGGTGGACCAGGTCCTAACCGCTTCAGGGCGGCGTTTCGACCAGCGTATCGGCGGCACCAAGGGCACGCACATCGTGGTGTCAGCCTTTCCCGGGGCGCCGACGCGGGCCCTCTATGCGGAGGCGGCAGCCGATGCTCGCCCCTACTTCACCCTGCCCTGGAACGGCCTCTACCTGATCGGCACGACCGACACGCGCTACGAAGGCGACCCTGGCCGCGTGGAGCCCACGGAAGAAGAAATCGAATACCTGGTGGCAGAAACCAACCGCATGATCCCTACCGCCCAGCTCACGCGCGCCTCCGTGCTGTATGCCTACGCTGGCGTGCGGCCGTTGCCGCACGTCGGCAAAGGCTCCACGGGCGCCATCACACGGCGCCACCTGGTCGTGAGTCACGGCAGCGAGGTCAACGGATTGTGGTCGGTGATCGGCGGCAAACTCACCACCTACCGACACCTTTCAGAGGAGGCCGTGGAGCTAATCGGCAAGGCGAAAAACTGGAAACTGCCGCGCTGCCCCACCAAAACTCAGGCCTTGCCAGGCGGGACGACGGAAGACCTGGCGCAATTCCGTGACAGCTTCGAGAGGACCTGCGGACTGAAAGCCGCCACCGCACGGCGGCTCGTGGAGGTATACGGCGTGCGCGCACAAGGCGTGGTGGATTTGATCCGTGCCGAGCCGGAATTGGGCAAGGTCGTCAGTCCTGCCACCGGTGCACTGGCTGCAGAAATTGTCTTCGCGTTCCGCGAGGAGATGGCGCAGACGCTCACCGACGCCCTGATGCGCCGGACCATGGCGGGTATCGGCCCCGGCGCCGGGCTGGACGCCGTCGAAGCCGCTGCTGCAGTGGGACAAAACTATCTGGGCTGGACGGCTGAGCGCGCGCGCAGCGAAATCGCAACCTATCGGGACTATATCACCCGCTTCCATCCACAGGGGGCCGAGGCCCGACAGACCCGCGAGGCGGCCGGCTAACCCCCGGCCTGAATCAAGGCAAACCGGGGCGTCACGCCCTGACATACTCACGAAAGAGGAGAAAACCCATGGCTGCAAAACGCATCCTGATGCTGGTCGGCGACTTTGTCGAGGACTACGAAGTAATGGTTCCGTTCCAGGCCCTGATGATGGTCGGCCACCAAGTCGACGCCATCTCCCCAGGCAAAGAGGCAGGTCAGTCGGTCAAGACCGCCATACATGACTTCGAGGGCGACCAGACCTACACCGAGAAACAAGGCCACAACTTCACCCTCAACGCGACCTTCAGCGACGTCAACGTCGCCGATTACGACGCCTTGGTGGTCCCCGGCGGACGCGCGCCCGAGTACCTGCGCCTGGACCCCCAGGTCGTCGACATAGTGCGTCACTTCGCAAGCACCGAGAAGCCCATCGCCGCGGTCTGCCACGGCGCCCAGATCCTGGCCGGCGCCGGCGTCATCGAGGGGCGGCGCGTGGCTGCCTACCCGGCCTGCGCCCCGGAGGTACGGCTTGCCGGCGGGAGTTATGCCGATATCGCCGTCGATGCAGCCGAAACCGACGGTAATCTGGTGACCAGCCCGGCCTGGCCCGGGCATCCGGCCTGGCTGGCGGCGTTTCTGCAAACGTTGGGCACGCGTATCACGTTGTAGTCGGCCGCCGGCGGAACCCTATGGGGGGATTCCCGGCCAACACCCGCGCCAGCTCGAGGCTGGCGCGGGTCCCTTGATCACTCGGGCGGTTGCCACCGTCGCGCCCTGCCACCGCAGGGACAGCGCCTCGCGGACCACCCGACACCCGAGGGGTCTGACTGGCGCCCGGCTTGGTGTGCACTGCGGAGAATCCCGGGCAGGAGGAGATTTCCATCATGGCAAACAAGCGCCAACACGTCATCGGCCTGGTGGCCAATCGCGCCCTACGCGAAGGCCCCTCCAGCCCCTTAATCCGTCTGGTGCGAGCCCTGGAGCCCTACCTGCGCGAGGTGCTGCAACCGCAAATCCATGCCGTGGAGGGCACCTATCGGGCCCTGCTGCGCTACGGCCTCCTGCAGGACTATCCGCACCTGTACTGCCTGCCGGCTGGCCGCCAGGGCGGGCTGGTGGCGCTCGCCGATCGCGTCGTCCAGGGGGCCAGCAGCGATGAACAGCCGATCGACGAGGTCATTTACCTCATCGACCCCCGCGACGCCACGTCCATGTTCCCGGACAGCCTCGCGCTCAAACGCGAGTGTGTCGTCACCGAAACCACCTTCCTGGCCAGCTACCACGCGGCAGCAGAATGGTATGGGCTCAGCTGGTGTGCCACCCGCCGCGCCAAAGGCACACCCCACCCGAGCGCGACCAGGCATTTCGTCAGCCACGAATTGCTGCAGCGCCTCCTGCCTGAAGCCGCAACGGGACTACAAGCGCAGACCCTGGCGCTGATCGCGCATGATACCCGCAAGGGCGCCATGCTGCGCTTCGCCGAGGCTCATTTCGACCTCATTGCGCGCTTCGGTGGGAGGTTGGCCACCGGCACCACCGGTGCACTGCTCAATGGGGAACGGCCAGGACGACTCGCCGAGGTCTGGGACGACCTTGAGGCGGAAGCCCAGGCCTTCAAGCAACTCGGCCACGTGCCTGCCCGGCTGCGGGCCGCCCAAGCAAGCAACGCCGAAACGGAAGCCGCCCGTGCGCGGCTCGCCGAGCGCCTTGATGGGCACCACTGGGTAGCGGCCCAACCCAGCGGACCCAAGGGCGGCGACGTCCGCATCGCCGAAGCCGTTCTGCGGGATGCGTGCCACAAGGTCATTTTCTTCGAAGACCCCCACGTGTCTCGGGAGCACGAAGCCGACATTCAGCTCCTGGAGCGCACCACCCGCATCCCGGAACACGACGTCATGCTGCTGCACGATCCAGGCTCGGCGAGCCGTTGGGCGCAAGCCTGGGAACGCTGCCTGGAGGCCGGCTGGACCAGTCCCGTAACAGTCAGCGAAGCGTTTCAGCGCCTTTGGGGGGTCGAACTTGTGCTCGCCGACATCAACGGCAAGAAGCCCACGCGCGCTCAAAAACCCGGGCGCCTGTGGCGCGCCGTGCTGGAGCGCGGCGCCTGGTACCTCCATGGCTTGGTCGCCCACCGCGCCGAGCAACGGCGGGGAAGCTCCGTTGCGGCTCGCGTTGGCGTGACCTGGGGCTACGAGGCCCATCAGTTGACCGCGACTCTGAGCGAACTGCCCGAGTGGCTCGCCGACGCCAACGCCAAGCCCAAGCTGACCCACCCGGTCGCGGCACCGCAGTTCCTGAGACCCGGCAACGTGCGTGTCGCCCCGCTGGTCGGGATCATGGGCACCACCGACCCCCGCAACGAAGCGAATCAAAGTGCAGCGCGCCTGGCCCGGCACTTCGGCGGTGAGGCCGGGTCGTTGCCCCAATACGCCTTTTGCGACGCGACCCTCTCCCAGTCCACCGGCATTTGCGGCGACGACAGCGGCGGCGGCTCCTGGGACGACCTGGATGCCCTGGTGCTGACCTGCGACCCGGTACGGCCTCAACTGGGCGCCGGCGCCACGCTGCCGACAGCCCTCTACGCCCAGATGGAGGGGCAAGCCGTCGGCGAGGTCTGCGGCATTTTCCTGGAGGCGGACGGCACCGAACTCGAACCCCAGTATTTCCACCGCGTGGGGATCAGTGCCGAGCAACTCCGCAACGCGGCCGCGAGCGGGGCCAGCGTGCTCTTGTGTGGCGCCGATCCCGATCGGGTCCGCCCCGCCCTGGCCGCTTTGCACGCCGGATTCGCCTCGGTACTGGTGACCGACCTGGATTTCGCGTGGCGGATCCTGGAAACCGTCGCGGGGGAGCGGACGTAACCCCGGGCACGCGGCGATTGGGCAGCATGGAGAACGCAAGCAGGTTTATCGCATCGCCATTATTCGTGAAGGTCTGCGCCTGGTATGACAATGAAGGCGGGTTTTCGAGCCGCATGCTAGGCACGACCCGCGCCGTCCTTCGGGCTGCCTAGCCAAGCTGTGACTGCGCTCACGGCCCCCGCCATCGAGTTGTCCGCATCTTGCAGTGCTGTAGTGCCGCCATCCCGGGGATTGGCGCCCGGGGCAGGCGTCGAGGAGTCGAGGCCTTTCGGATAGACGGTGACCGATGCCCCGCACATCATCGAGCCACGAGGCCGTTTGCTGTCGCGGTTAGAGGCCAATACATCAAAGCATTGGACCGGCTTCCTCTACCAGGAGGTTGAGCTCGTTGAATCGGACTTCAGCTACGAGTACCAAGCCTACGAATTCGGTGGTCGCGTAAGTGCAGCCGGGGTACGTTTTACCGCAGCATATACTGACACCAAGGGTATCGGCCAGCTGGGCCTGTTCGGGCTCGGCGGCGTTGACGCCGCCGAGGTGGATACGGACATGTGGTATGTGGAGCTCGATTACACCTTCGGCAACACGCTGGTGGGCGTGAACTACGGTGAAGCCGATCAGGATGCCACCACAACCGCGGTGGGCAGCGCCCCGTCCGGGAAGAATCAAATGGGGATGCTGTTCGCGCGTTATCAGCTGACCCCGCAGCTGACGCTGCTGGGCGAACTGCAGCAGGCGAGTCGGACTTCCAAGACGACTATGACCTCTTCGCCGTAGGCATGCAGCTCGACTTCTAGGCAGTCGATCGCCTTCGGTTACCGAAATCACAAGTCAGAACCGGGTTGCCACAATACGCGGGCGCCCGTTTCATCACTTTCAGCCCATTGCTACGATTGCATCGTGCTTGGGCCTCGCCGACGGCTGGGCCAACTCGAACCGTGGCAGTCCGTCGGGCGCGACTGCACCGCCTACGACCCGCCAACCCGTCACACAGCAAAGGTTACACCAGCGTACTGAGCGCTCCACCAACCGCACCTAGCTGGCGGGCTCGGTAGCCGGTAGGCTCTGTCCCCGGTTCCACGGTAGCAGTGCGACGAAACCATCCTCGCACTCGGCCGCCGGCAGATTCTTTAACCTACATCTCGCATTGCCTGTTGCGGCGGGAGAGTAAGCCGAACTTTTCACCTGGACGGGTTGTTGCGTCCAACATGTTGCTTGGCATTGCGCTCTCCCTTGATAGATAACAATAAGCTCACCCCGCACAGCACGACAACCTGGCCACGTCCTTCGAGAACGTCTGGGCACACAGCTTGATGCCCTCGGCCAGAGTCAGGTATGGGAACAGTTCGTTCGCCAGGTCTTCCACGGTCATGCGGTTGCGGATGGCCAACGCCGCCGTCTGGATGATCTCCCCGGCGTTGTGGGCGACGACCTGCGCCCCGATCAGGCGCCCGGTGTGGGCCTCCGCGACCAGCTTGATGAACCCACGGGTGTCGAAGTTGGCAAGCGCCCGCGGCACGTGGTCCAGGTCGATGCGGCGGGCATCCGGCGTGATGCCCTGCCCCTCGGCCTGACTTTCCGTGAGCCCGACGGTGGCGACCTGGGGATCGGTGAACACCACTGCGGGCACCACGGATAGATCCAGCTCCGCGTCACCACCGGTCATATTGATGGCCGCCCGCGTTCCGGCCGCGGCGGCCACATACACCAACTGCGGCATCGCCGTGCAGTCGCCGACCGCGTAGATGTCCGGTACCGAGGTCCGCAGGTGGCTGTCCACCACAATGGCCCCGCCCGAGTCGGTCTCCACGCCGGCCGCGTCGAGGTTCAACGCCCGGGTATTGGGTGCGCGGCCAGTGGCCACGAGCAGCCGGTCCGCCGTGAGGGCCTCATCGTCGAGCGTGAGGATGAACCGTTCGGTGTCGTGTGCGACTTCTCGGGGACTGGTGTGCGTCAATACCCGGACACCTTCGGCTACAAGCGCCGATTGCAGGGCCGCGCCGACTTCGGGATCATCCCGGCTGAGCAACGTACTGCGGGCAAGCACGGTGACCTCGCTGCCGAGACGGCGATAAGCCTGGGCGATTTCCAGGGCCACGAACGAGCCTCCAAGCACGACCAGGTGTTCCGGAACCTCGTCGGTGAACAGCGCCTCGGTGGAACTCCAGTAGGGTGTGTTGGCGAGTCCGTCGATGGGGGGCACGGCCGGCGAAGCGCCCGTTGCAACCAGGATGCGGTCCGGTTGCAGGCGCTGCACCGCCCCCGAGGGCGCGTCCACGGCCAGCGTGCGTGCATCCTCGAAGCGGGCCCACCCGGCGAGAAACGCGATGGCGGGTTCATCAGCCAAGATGCCTTCGTACTTGGACTGGCGCAGTTCCTCGACCCGGCAGCGGAGCTGGGCCAGCAGGGCGCTGCGGTCCACCGGGCCGGCGTCACGGGGAACGCCCTCGAACGGGTGATGGGCCCGACGGTGGTGAAGCTCTGCTGCCCGCAGCGTGATCTTTGACGGGAGGCAGCCGACGTTCACGCAGGTGCCACCGATGGTGCCTGACTCGATCATGGTGACCCGCGTCCCTTCTTCGGCAGCGCGGATGGCCGCAGCGAAGGCACCGCCACCGCTGCCAATGATCGCGATATGGGTCTGACCGGAGGAACTCCGCCGGACCGGCGTTGCGTCGGTGTCATCGACGAACGCGGCATCATACCCATCAGCGCGCACCTGCTCGAGCAAACGCCGCCGGGAGATCGCGTCCGGCGCCTCGACGGTGGCTCGTTCCCATTCGTAGCTCACCCGGGCATGAACGCCGGCGAGCTGCTCGAGGCCGGTACGCAGCTTCATGGCGCAACCCTCGCAGGTCATGCCGGTGATCTTCAGTTCGTGTGTCGTCATCAGGACTCCAGGTCTGCCGGCTTGTCGAGAGAACGTGTCATGCGCTGTCCGTGTCGCAACAGTCTGCCGACCGGCGTCTCCGGTAGAGGGCGTAAGCGGTCAGTCCCATGAAGAACGCCAGCGCGGGCAGCAGGACGTAGTCAGCATAGCCAAGCCATGCCGAGAGCCCCGCCGCACCGAAGGCGATGACCAGAACCGGCGTAAAGCAGCACACGGCAGCGATGACGGTGCCGATGATGCCGGTGCGCAGCAGCGTCTTGTCCTTCATGGCCGGTTACTCCTGCACGCTGGAAAGAAAGCCCGCGTTGGCCGTCGCGCTTGTCAGCGCCTCGATGAGGCCACGTGTTCTGACAACCCTTTCGTGGTGTCGGTTGTTTGCCGTGCCATGGATCGCCTGCCCGCGTCGTTGACTGGAATGACCGAATCATAGACCCTGTAGTCGCTAAAGGGTCAACAAGCGAGGCATTCGTGAAACTACGTATCGGGCAGTTGGCCTGTGAGACGGGTTGCCAGGTGGAGACCATTCGCTACTACGAACGCATCGGTGTCCTGCCACCGCCGGCGCGGGCCTCGAACAACTACCGCGTCTATGGCGACAGCCACCGCCGTCGCCTGGTGTTCATCCGACGGATGCGCGATCTGGGCTTTTCGCTGGAGGAAGTCCGTGCCCTGTTGCGCATGATCGACGGTGGCACCTACACCTGCGCCGAGGTGCAGGCGCTGGGTCAGGAGCACCTGGATGCGGTGCGGGACAAGATCGCTGATCTGCGCCGGGTAGAGAACGCCCTGGCCGAGCTGGTCGGCCGCTGCACGGGCGCCAATACTCCTGATTGTTCCATGTTGGAGGCGTTGTTCGAGGTACCGCGGACGGGGACCTCTGAACAGCACCCATGAAGGCGCGCAGGACCAGGGCTCAGATTCCAAGCATGCGGACAAACAATGCCTGCAGGCGCTCCCCGTAGTCACCGAGATCGCTACCGCACGGAATGCGCTCGATCACCACACCGTCCCCGGGTTGACGCAACCGAAAGGCGAACCAGGGTTCCCCCTCGTCATCGCGCCACTCCAGGGCATTGCCATAGCGCATATCGGTCACGATGAGTCCGTCGCCGTCACGCGCCACCACGTACCAGTTGCGGGTGAGCCGACGCAGACGATCGACTGAAGGATCGGCCTCAATGGCCGAGAGCTTGTCCTCATGCCGCGGAATGAAACGCCAGCGAACCCCCCCTGTACCATCCAGGTGCGAGCGGAACCCGACATAGTACCCCTCATCGGTCTGCGCGATGGCACGCCAGAGCACGTTGTTGAACAACGTCGGCTGTACGAGAAGGCGCTCGTAGGAGATCTCCTGATGCTCCAGCTGCGCCTGAAAATGCTGCTCCATGTGCACCTTGTTCACGACGGTCATGCCCAGATACAGCGTGCTCAGGCCGAGGCCCGCGATCGCGAACACACGGCGCGCGCCAGCAGCGCGACGCCACAGGACAGCGCCAAGAACGGCCACCAGTAGAGGCACGGTATACACTGGATCCACCAGTGAGATCGTCGCGAAGGCAACAGGCTCGGCATGGAAGGGCAGAAAGAGGTGGACGCCTTCTACGGTGAACAGATCGAGTGCGATGTGCGAGAGCAGTGCCGCACCAAGCATCCCCGTCCACGCACGCCACGGGACGGCTGTGCGTGCATGCAGCCGTGATGCTGCCCATCCCAGCGCCATGGCGGCAACCACGGCAAACAGCAGCGAATGGCTGT